>DATFQC010000555.1:0-3281 GCA_035264425.1 Anaerolineales bacterium | reverse complement strand
TGACAGAGGATTTGCAAAAAAGTTTCAGAGTCAGACCATAAATGGTTTGTTGTCTCCGGTCCACTGTCCAATTGAAACTTTTTCCTTTTTTCCCTGTCTAACCCTTTGAAAGAAGCCTTGTGTGGACAATGAACAAGCCTTTATCCAGCGCGCCCAAAAGGGTGACCACGATGCCTTTGCCGCTCTGGTGAATGAACACCAACATTACATTTATAACCTTGCCTTGCGCGTCCTGAAGGATGAGAACGAAGCGCTTGATTTCACGCAAGAGACCTTTGTGCGCGCCTGGACGGCTCTTCCAAACTTTCGCGGGCAGTCGCAGTTCCGGACCTGGCTGTATTGCATTGTCACAAATCTTTGCTATAACCGATTGCCCAACCTGCGCCGCAGCCTCACCGATCTGGGTGATGATGTGATCTACGAAATCCCGGAAACAGACCTCAGCTTCGATAATCCCGCTCGTGGATTCGAGTCGCGTGAATTGCGTTCCCATTTGCATCATGCCATCGAAAGCCTTGATGAGAATTATCGCCTGCTTATCTTATTGCGTTATCAAAATGAACTCGCTTACGAGGAGATCGCCAGTATGCTTAACCTCCCATTGGGAACAGTCAAGACCGGTCTCTTCCGCGCCAAAGAACAATTGCGCCATGCGCTTGAAACCTATCAGGAGACCTCATGGACAATCCATTAACCCCCGATCAACAGAATGTTGTGATCGAAGATGCACTATACACATACCCCGTTGCGCCTATGCCGCGTACCGTCACCTCAAACGTAATGGCGCGCATAAAAACGATTCCTACGCCGCAGCCTTTTCATCTCACATGGCAGGATCTCGTCCTGGCCCTGATCTTTTCAGCTTGTATCGGCGCCATGTGGTTTAGTATCAATAATTTGCCCCCTCTCGTCGTGGCTCAAATTCGCAAGGAAAGTATTTTGCTTTACCAGCAACTCCTGGTAAATATACGCTGGTTGATTCCTGTCCTTTCCTTTGGGCTGGCTGCATTCTTATCCACCCTGACAATTCCCTATTTGAGGCGAGAGTTATTGAAATAATATATATTCTACAGTTTGGATTCCAAACGACTGCGGGGGATACACAAATCATAATATAATGACGGTGTTCGAGCGCCTTCCGTCAATGAAAATCCTTTTGCTAAATCAAGCCTTTGTCTCTCCCGATGAGCCGGGTCACACGCGCCATTTCGAAATGGCACAATACCTGCGTGATCATGGACACGAGTTGGTGATCGTTGCCAGCGACTTAAATTATCAGACCGGTCAACGGACCGTAGAGCGGCACGGAGTGTTCACGGAGCAGAGAATTGACGGTGTCCGCGTCCTGCGCTCCTATATTTATCCTACCCTGCATCGAAGTTATTTTTGGCGGATTGTCTCGTTCTTCAGCTTTATGTTCAGCTCCGTATGGACCGCCTTGAGTGTCAAAGATGCAGACCTCATCATGGGGACAACGCCGCAAATCTTTCAGGCGGTTTCCGCCTGGTTCGTAGCCTTCATCCGCAACAAGCCCTTTTTGCTGGAGGTGCGCGATCTGTGGCCCGAGTTTGGGATCAGTATGGGAGTCATCACGAATCCTATTGTCATTGCTCTGACTCGCTGGCTTGAGAAATTTTTATATACACGGGCGACGCACATTCTGGTCAATTCACCGGCCTATAAAGAATATATGGTGGCCCGCGGCGTGCCCGCCAGCAAGATCACCTACATTCCTTACGGAACAGACGTAGACATGTTCAATCCGAGTGTGGATGGTTTGGCTGTCCGTAAGAAATTAGGCCTGGAAGATAAATTTGTAGTCCTGTATGCCGGGGCGCTCGGACAGGCAAATGATATTTACACAGTGTTGTGCGCGGCCAAACATTTGAACGATGAAGGTCACATCCGTTTTGTGTTTTGGGGTGACGGGAAGGAACGCCCCAATCTTCAATTAGAGGCCGAACGCTTGGAGTTGCAGAACGTTATCTTCGCCGGTGTTTGTCCGAAAAAGGAGATGCCGTTCGTGATCGCCTCTTCAGATGTTTGTCTGGCGATCCTGCAGAATGTCCCGATGTTCCGCACCACTTATCCAAACAAAGTCTTCGATTACATGGCAGCAGCCCGCGCGACCGTGCTGGTCATCGATGGTGTCATCCGCCAGGTGATCGAATCTTCCGATGGGGGAGTATTTGTAGAGCCTGCGAACCATGAGCTGCTCGCCAAGACGATCCTCGAGCTTTCGAAGGATCCACAACGGGTGAAACAAATGGGCGTGAACGCGCGCGCCTATCTGGTTCAACACCTTGATCGCCGCGACAAACTGGATGAAACTCTCCTGCTCCTCCAAAAACTGGTTCATGCATGAAAGTTTTCGTCACAGGTGGGACTGGGTTTACCGGCTCACATGTTGTCCCCATCTTACTGAAAAATGGATATGAAGTACGCTGCCTTTATCGCCCGCAAAGTGATCGTTCGGTACTTCCTCAGCCGGAGATTGAGTGGGCGTTAGGCGACGTTTCCGACCCTCAGGCGTTATCCACTTCGATGCAGGGGACAGATGCGCTCGTCAACATCGCCTCGCTTGGCTTCGGTCACGCGGACTCAATCCTCCGCGCGGCCAAAAACGCGGGGATACAACGCGCAATTTTTGTGAGCACCACCGCGATTTTCACAAAGTTGAATGCGAAAAGTAAACAAGTACGCGTCCTCGCTGAAAATGCCATCGAAACGAGCGGGCTGAAATACACGATCCTGCGCCCGACAATGATCTACGGCAGCCCGCGTGACCGCAACATGGGGCGGCTGGTTCGTTTTATGCGTTATTCTCCTATAATTCCCATCTTTGGCGACGGGAATTATTTACAGCAGCCCATTTATGTGGGAGATGTTGCCCAGGCAATCGTTAACTGTTTATGCAATGATCAAACGATTGGCAAAAGCTATAACATCGCAGGGAAAGTTCCGCTCACCTACAATCAGGTCATTGATACGATTGCGGGACAGATGAATAAACGAGTGTGGAAAATTCATATCCCGTCTTCACCTGTCGTAAGTGTGCTGAAATTCTTTGAGCGGATTCGCATTCCATTTCCTATCAAAGGGGAGCAGGTCCTGCGGCTGAACGAAAACAAGAATTTCAATTACACCGAATCACAAAGAGATTTTGGTTTCAGTCCTTTGGCATTTGAAGAGGGAATAGAATCTGAGCTCTCTTTTTAGTAAAGATATAATGGGAAGATGTAAAAGAAGAAAGGTATGAAGTGGATCATCAACAACAGTTG
>DATFQC010000554.1:0-6834 GCA_035264425.1 Anaerolineales bacterium | reverse complement strand
GAAAAGTGACAAAAGTTCGTGTTTTCGGATAGGTTCTTTCTATTTTTACCGCCTGACTCATTGATAACTTGGCTTTTGACAAGCAATATCAAGTTGAAATTCCATATGAAGTTTAGCCCGCACATCTTTACCTGTTTTTTGCTACTCGCAGAGTCGCACGCAATTTTACATGCCTGGCCCGAATATGATTTGCCATTAACCCTTTCACCTGCGCGATCGGCAAGGATATGATGCCGCTGATCCAGCGTGTTAAGGAGGCCTTTGGCACTGATTATTTTGCAATTCGCAAGACGATCATGAGGCCGAAGTTGAAAAAATTCCTTTTGCACTATAAGTTTATATTCTCGCATCCCCAAGGAGCGTTGCTCCGCTTATGAGCATTTGGTTTACTGAAGAATTGCATTCTTACTATCGCAAGGGTATTCGAATAAAACGAATCCTGGCCGACGAACAAACACAATACCAGCATCTGCAATTTGTGGAGACTGAATTTTTCGGCATTGCCATGATCCTGGATGGGATCATTCAACTAACTGAGCTCGATAACATGGGCTATCACGAAATGATTGTTCATGTGCCGATGCTGGCCGTGGAACAACCGAAGCGTGTCCTCATTATTGGGGGAGGTGATGGAGGTTCATTGCAACAAGTGCTGAGATATCCGTCTGTGGAGGAGGCGGTCGTCTGTGAATTGGATCAGCGCGTGGTGGATTTATCGCGGGAATATTTTGCCGCTTCTTTCGGGGATCCCTGGTCTGATCCACGGGCCAAACTGCTTGTGCGCGACGCTTTTGGGTATCTCGATGAGAACCCCGGTCAGTTTGACGTGATCATCTCGGATACAACTGATCCGATTGGCATGGCGGAACGGTTGTTCTCGGATAAGTTCTATACGTTAATAGTGCGAGCTCTTGTCTCTGGCGGAGCTGCAGCCACGCAATGTGAACAGCCCTTCTTCGATACAGCGCTTATCAAGCGGATCTATCAATCTGCCCGGGCTCTGACAAAGAATCCCGCGTACTACTATGCCAATATCCCCACCTATCCGGGTGGCGGGATTGGCTTCATGTATGTTTCCGATACCTCCTGGGAAAATGGATTGCAGACTCCGCTGCCGCCTGGAATCAATAACTACATCAATCCTGAAATTCATAAGGCAGCCTTTGCCTTGCCAGAGTTTTTTAGAAGAGAATTGTATGGGTAATTAGGAGTCACGTTTTTAACGTGACCTATTTATTTTTGCTTGAAATCTTTTGGTAGGAAGACGTTTAAGAACAGCCGCTTGAGGATTTGAGAGTCGTCCCTACAATTTACGAAGACGTGCAATCAGTACAGGAGGAATTTCACTAAAGTTGCCTCCCCACCCCAACGGAAAGGTCTGCGGGGCATCAGGTGGGAAGGCGCGTTCTTCGAAGCCATCCAACACAAATCCGTTTTGGAATCCGAGATTCAGGTAGTATCGCAGGGGGCGCTCAAAGTACATTTGTGGTTTCGGTTGATTGCGTAAGGCAAGTCCTTTTGCATGATAGGGCGTCATATATCGAGAAATTTTTACCGAGTAAACGGTCTTGATCTCACCTTCGTCATCAACTTCTTCCATAACATGCATCGATGAAGCATTATTGAAGGCAGGATGGGTCAATGAAAAGACAAAAGTCCCATTTGGCTTGAGGAGTCTGGGTAAGATTCGAAATAGAGTTTCAATGTCAGCCATATCGAAGAGAGCCATGTTAGAGAGAGCAGTGTCAAAGGTTTGTTCACCTAGTAAAAGGAGTTGATGCTCATTTGTGGCGTCAATTACATGATAAGAAATAAGAGAATTGGGGTTCCCGCGGGCTTTAGCCCTTTCGATAAGATTTGCAGAGAAGTCGAACGCGGTCACCCGGGCGCCTACTTCAGCCAGCTTGCGGGAGGTGAGGCCATTTCCGCAGGCGATATCCAGAATGTGCTGACTTGGCTGTACATCCAAAAAGGAAACGATAACAGGCCATTGAAGGATTCGAAAAAAGTCGTTGCCTTCGTCACCCATACGTGAGTCCCAGACTTCCGCATTGGCTTCCCAGGCGTCATGAGTAAACTGGTGAGAATTGTTGGTCATATGTAATGTTTTACCATAAAAAAGAAATGATACGGCCTGACATATCAGGTAGAATTGCCTGAAATCAAAGGTGATTCATGGCAAAACTGTTTGTTTCCTACTCCAGAAAAGACTCTGTGGCTGCCCATAAGCTCATCGAAGCGCTCAAATCCATCCAACAGGATGTCTGGGTGGATTGGGAGTCCATTCCACCCGCAGTGGACTGGCTCGAACAAATCTTCCACGGCATTGAGGCCTCAGATGCCTTCATTTTTTTGATCAGTCCTGATTCCATTGCATCGGAAGTATGCAAGGTGGAAATCACCCGTGCAGCGATTAACAACAAGCGAATCATCCCTATTGTTTTGCGGGATGTTGATCCCAAAATCACGCCTGACAATATTAGAAAACTGAATTGGACGTTCCTTCGCGAGACCGACAATTTCGAGGAGGGCTTGGCAAAGGTCAAAACTGCCATCGAGCTTGACCTAGATTGGCTGGAGGAGCACCGACGCTTGCAGGTCCGCTCCCTGGAATGGCACCGCAAGAAAGATCCTAGCCTACTGCTGCGCGGGAGAGATCTGCGCAATGCCCGGCACATGATCGCGACCGCGACAGCCAAGGACCCTATCCCTACTGACCTGCAAAAAACCTTTATCGATTACAGTCAGCGAAGTGAAAGAAATCGAATGATTACCTTTCTTGTGACAGGATTTGCGGTGATCGCTCTGGCCATCCTGTCTTTCCTTGCCACTCAGGCAAGAGACGAGGCCCAAGTCCAGCGGGATCTTGCCGTAACGGCCCAGCTCGAGGAAGCCAGGCAAAGACAGATTGCGGTAACAGCACAAGCAGAGGAAGCCAGTCAAAGACAGATCGCTGTAGCAGCGCAAGCAGAGGAAGCGAAACAAAGACAGATTGCCGAGATAAATGAAGTCTTGGCAGAAGCCCAGCGCAGCGCCGCCAGGGCCCAAATTTATCAAAGTCGTCCAGGGGAACTCTACACAAGCACCCTGCTTGCCATCGATTCAATGCGCAGAGAACCCTCTGACGAAGCGGAAGAAATTCTTCGTAGGAATATCCGTCTGTTGCCCAACCCGGTCTCTCAGCTCTCGCAGGCAGGGAAGATCAATGCTTTGGCGTTCAACAAAGCGAGCAGCGTCTTTGTGACTGCCAGCGCCGATGGCACAGCCTGCGCCTGGCAGATTAATAAAGATGTAAGCAAAATTTTTTGTACACCTTCTAATCAGTCGGCTGTTAACGCGGTCGCTTTCAGCCCGGATGGTTCTCTGATTGCAATGGGTGATCAGTCTGGCCTCATTCAAATATTAGATCCTGCCACTGGGAGCGTACTGCATACTTATCAGCGTGTTAAACCTCGGAACGGCACAGTCCAGCTTGTAGATATCAAAGATAAGAATCTGCCGAGTGAATACACTGCTCTGGAGATACCTGTCCGCAAGCTAAGCTTCCGCCCTCCGAATGGAGGGCAGGTGGCTGTAGCCTATGACGACGGCGAAATCCCAGTTTTCAATGCGAACACCGGTAAGATCAGTGCGCCACTCTATACCGGCCATAGACCAAACGTGATGGGTTTCAGTTCAAACGGTACCTGGCTCGTGGTTGGCTCTGAAACAGGTGGTGTATCGATTTGGAATTTAAGCAGTCCGAATGAGAAATTTCCCAGCTTTCTTCATAGGGGCGGAGTGCTTGCACTTGCCTTCAGTTCAAAGGACAACAAGGTAGCCACCGCTGGCAATGACAATACGGCAGTCATCAATCTAAGCATTAAAAAGGAGCTTTTCCGTATTGCAAACCAGACCCTGATCCGAGATCTTGCCTTCAGTCCGGACGGCTCCAGGCTTGTTACAGCCTCCGCTGATCGACGGATACGGATCTGGGATACCTTAAACGGCGTGGAACGACTCGCTATGTCTCAGGATGGCAGTGTGACTGAGGTTGTATTTAGCTCCAATGGTAAGTGGATCGCCACAACCGGGGATGATCGAACGGCCAGAGTGTGGGATGCAACGACAGGAGCAGAGATATTCCAGATCCCGCTGAAGGCCAGCGGTTCCTTGCTTGCATTTTGCAACGATGACAAGTGGCTGGTTACCACAGATGAAAGTGGAGCGATTGGAATCTGGGATATTTCGGTGATGGATCTGCCAAATATATCTATGTCAACCCCGTCGAAGGGCCTGGTGGATCATGTGCAATACAGCCCCTCCGGGGAACGGCTGGCTGTCTCAAGTGAAAACAATCTTTGGCTGCTAACAACTGATCAGGAATCCGTTGTGAAGGAACGTAGACTGGATGCGCATGAGTCTCCCTTTGAATCAAAAATCAGGAAACTCGCCTTCAGTCCTGACTCTACTCGACTAGGTGTGCTCACCGAGGGAGATGAGGTAGCCATTTATGATGTCGAACGAGGGACTCCCAGTCTGCTCGCCATCTCCGGCTCCGTGCAAGACATTGCATTTTCACCCGACAGTCAGCAATTCATAACCACTGACTCAGATGGCAATATTCAGGTATGGGACATAGCCAGCGCAGAGTGGGTTGAAAGTCCTGAACAGAAATTCGCGCCAGTATATTCACTTGCGACCAGCTCGCGATTCCTGGCAATGGGCTCGACCAATGAAATCCACATCACAGGCACGGAGAGTAACACCGAAATTCCGCCCATTAAAACCTCCGCAGAAAATACCCTTCTGACTTTCAACAAAGATGGTTCATTTCTTGCCTCCTCTGATTCCACAGGTACCGTTACCATTTGGGAATACAGAGACGGAAAATTCACAGCTATGGGATCTTTCAATAAAGAACGGGCTGTGTCACTTGCATTCGACCCGGATGGGACTCTACTGGCTGTAGGAACCGCGAAATATGTTCATCTTATAGATAGTACTGGCAAAGAGCTTGCGCGCATCCCACATATAGATACGGTAAACAGTGTCTCTTTTTCAGGGGACGGAAATTACCTGGCAACCACGACTTCCACCCTGCTTCAGGTCTGGGCGATTGACCAAATTGAGCTGATTAAGCGTGATGACCTAATTCCAGCCGCCTGTTCACGCTTGGTCAGGAATTTTGACACGACGCAATGGAGCACGTTCTTTGGACAGGAAAAATACAAGACTTTGTGCGAAAATTTGCCGGTGCCTCAGGAATGATGCAGGTCGGGCTTTGGTCCTGACCTAGCCATTTATGAAATCCTTCAAATAAGAGGGAACAGCGATTGCATATTGAGCCTGAAGTTCCTCGGGCATATCATCCAGACTCATTTTCCATGTCAATGCGCGATTCACATAACCAATGCGCTGCGCTAACTTGACGATGGATCTCAATTCCTCCATCGGGGCATAGGAAGTCCAATACTCGAGATACATGTCACGCACCTGCTCTGATTCCGGTGAAAAATCCGTGTTGAACGAATTATCTACACTGCGCATGATAACTACCAGGGTAAAAAATGGATGTGTGACGGCACTCTCGCCCCAATCAGTAAGAACAATCTTCCCGTCCCCTTGCACGAAAATATTGGCGTCATGAAAATCATCATGGTGAATGGATTCAGGAATGCCAAAGTTAGTTAGCCGTTCACACATCCGCGCAAACTCGGGCCCGTAGTTCTTGATTCGAGCAAATTCTTCGGAAGTGAGACTTTCTTCCTGATCGAGCAACATTGTCGATTCATCAGCGATCAAATTCTCAAACATGTCAGGCAATTTCGCGAGGCGACGATCCATCACACCCAGGGCCAGCAAATGGGTGGTACGTTCCGCCATTGCTTTTTGTAACTTCACATATAGCGGCAGCACATCCTTCCAGCGTGCAATGGATTTCTCGGTTCGAATGAATTGCCGGAGCGGTGTCCCGGCATCGCGCATCAACATCCAATGACGTTTCATATCAACTGCCAGTAATTTGGGGAACAGCTCAGGTTGGAAGCTGGCTAGGTAATTTGTCAGCGCTGTTTCGTGTGCAAAAATGGAAGCTGATGCTTTGAAATACAGCACTCCATCGTTCGTGGGAACCGTTATTACGGTTGACCATGAACGAACATGGGGCTGCTCGATTTCGCCTGTGAGCTGCAGGTTATTCTCTTCAAGTGCAGACTGAATCCATGCACGGACTTCAGCTTGCCAGTCAGGTTGTTGCCAGGGGAGCAGCGAATTAGACATGAATTACCCTATAAAAAAGTAGGTCACGCTTGAAACGTGACCCACAAATCTACACCAGCATCCTCACCGGATTTTCCAAAAATTCTGCCAGCTTTTGCATAAACTGCGCGGCCTCCGCCCCATCGCTCACGCGGTGGTCAACGGAGATGGTTGCTTTCATGCGCCAGCCCGGTTTGATCTGTCCGTTTTCGACAACGGGTACTTCTCTTGCGGAAGAGATCGCTAATATCGCAGCTTCGGGCGGATTAATGATTGCAATGAAATCTTCGACATCATACATTCCCAAGTTGGAAGTAGAGAATGTCGAGCCATCCACATCATCCGGCTTGATCTTGCCTTCGCGGGCGCGTCCAGCCATTGCTTTAACTTCACTGGAGATCTGGCGTAATCCTTTTTGATCTGTATCTTTGGCAACGACGGTCATTAAACCACCAGGGACGGTGACTGCTACGCCGACATTCACATGACCAAATTGGATCACTTGATTGCCTTGAATGGTCGCGTTCAAGTTGGGGAACTGGCGAAGTGTCAGCGCGACAGCTTTCAGGATAAAATCGTTGACCGAGACTTTTT
>DATFQC010000553.1:0-3184 GCA_035264425.1 Anaerolineales bacterium | reverse complement strand
GGTTAATTCTTTTTCCATCCAGACGAAGGGCGTTGTCCCAATATGAGGCGTGGACATGCCTACAATCCGGAAGCCATATTTCTCGAAATAAACTGTGGCTGTGGCGCGTGCCATCGTTCCCAGGGTTCGGAAGCCGCGGGCACGGGCGCGTTGTTCCACCGCTTCCAGCAGCAGATGCCCGATGCCTTGGTGCTGATACTCCGGGTCAACCGCCAGATGAGAGACATGCCCTGCCTCTTCGTCCTTTTTATACAGCTTGACCACACCTATCACTTCCTCTTTTTCATTAACCGCCATGAAATGTTCACTGATTGGCTCGTAATCATCTTTTTCTGTACCTTTCGGATCACCCCAAGGTTCGCTTAAGACTTTATAGCGCAAGGCATAATAGGCTTTGAAATCGTCGTGAGTTGTGGGTGTCTTGATCGTGAACATGATCCCTCAAATCCTTTAGGTAAGTTCGGTTTCAGAAGGTGATTTGAACATTCCACTCAGTACACGGAATAAGCCGCGTAAGGGCGCAAAGATCCAATCCACAAATTCAGTAATGATGCCAATCCCCTGCGCCAGCCAGACCAGTGCAAAACGGAATTTTTGCAGGGCTGGACTGTGAGCATACGCCAATGCCAACAGGATCGTGGCGGCTGAAATACCGAAGCGTACTAGATCCGAAATTTCAATATGCCAGACTTCATTGAGAATCAGCTCTACGCCAATGTTGAACACCAAAACATAAGCGGCTTGTTTGAGGATTGGCTCACGCGTGACCGCATAGCTAAAAATGCCTGCTGCAAAACGCATGGTGAGAATGCCAATCCCTACACCCACCATCACCACCCAGATCTTATCGGAAAGCGAAACAGCCGCCACGACATTGTCAATACTGAAGATCAAGTCCATTATTTCAACGGTCAATACCGTTGGCCAAAACGATTGGGTCTTAATGGGTTGGAGATCTTCATCTCCTTCACGACCACCACCCGACATATCTTTCAGATTGTTAAAGGCCAGATGGATGAGGTAGGCCGCGCCGATCAGCTTGATCCATGGGTTATGGATGAGGAAACTTGTCAGGAACAGCATCATCCCACGCCCGACATACGCACCCAACAGACCCACACGCAAGGCTGCCAGCCGTTGGTTGCCCGTGACGGGATGCAGCCATTCACCGAACCGTTCCAGCGCTTTGGGCCAGACCACCGGCTTGTCATCGGGCAATGGTGAAACAAGAGCACCGATTACGGCCGCGTTATCAATCGAAAGAATCCCTTCCAAAAAGATCAACTGTAAAACAATAATGAGGACTGGCCCATACTCATTCATAAAAGCTCCCGTATCAAATTTTCAAGGAGGAAAAATAAACCGCCACACCTCCGTGTGACGGCTTATTCATAGTTCCTTAGACGATAAAAGTGTACGCCTCGCTCGAAAGTCTGTCAATGTGATGTACAGCTCGTCTCATTGCTTACTAAACGCTTAGCGTGACGTACAGATTGAAATTCAAAATTCCAGGTTCGACGTGTGGCACTGGTAAATACCTTAGTGGGCGGGTTCGATGCATGTACCAGAGGGGATTTCAGTATCTTTTGCGATTACCACAATCCCATCCCGCACAAAATAAAGGTCGCTATCGATGTCTTTTTCGCGTGGAAATGGTCTGATGACAACATCGTCGCCAATCCGCACGTTCTTATCCAAAATGGCACACTCAATATGGCAATTTTTGCCAATGCCAATAGGAATTGTCCCCCGTTTTTTCTCCGCAGCATAATAATCTGCACCCATCAGGATGCTGTCTTTGATCACGGTTCCTTCCGCGATCTGACTACGAATGCCAACGATCGAATGGGTGATCTCTGCCTGGCGGATGCGGCAGCCCTCTGCGATCAACACATCCTTTAATTGACTATCTTCCACGATGGAGCCCGGCAGAAAACGGGCATGAGTATAGATCGGCGACTTGGCATCATAAAAATTGAACGGTGGGTTGGAACGGGTCAGCTTCAAATTGGTTTCATAGAAGGACTGAATCGTTCCGATATCCTCCCAATAGCCATCGAAATCAAAGCCATAAACTTCATGAGAGTTGATCGCCGCCGGGATAATATCGCCGCCGAAATCGTCCTGCCGCAGATGATAGTTCAGCAGATCATTCAACACCTTGGTCTTGAACATATAGATCCCCATCGAACCCAGCAGTGGGCGTGCAGGATCGTCGCGGCTCACAAATTTATCCTGGACGGCGGGATCCTTGGGCTTTTCCACAAAATCAGAAATGCGACCATCTCCTTCGCGTTTCAATATCCCCAGACGGGAGGCTTCGCTCTTCGCGACGGCTTGAACAGCTACCGTAATATCGGCCTTTTGCTCCCAGTGATATTCCGCCATGGCGGAGTAATCCATGCGATAAAGATGATCGCCTGCCAAAATCAACACATATTCCGCACCCGTTGCCTGAATCTCGAATAACTGCTTACGGACCGCGTCTGCGGTGCCCTGATACCAGGAGGTACTCTGAGGCGTTTGCTCTGCCGCCCAGATCTGCACCCAGCCTGTGTGGAACACATCGAAGTTATAGGCCTGGGAAATATGTCGGTGGAGCGAAACCGAGTTGAACTGCGTCAGAATCGCAACGCGGTAAATCCCCGAATTGATGCAGTTACTGATGGGAATATCGATGAGTCGATATTTCCCCGCGATCGGCACGGCGGGCTTCGAGCGCATCTTGGTCAACGGGTGCAGGCGTGATCCTCGTCCTCCGCCCATAATGACACCCAGGACATCGTTCATTGACGGCATAGCAGCTCCTTTGCTGTCAATTGGAGGAATGTTTTCCACAATGAAGCCATTTCATAATTATCGTGGAGATTGCTTCGCAAAGTACGCTCGCAATGACAGGTAGCGCTATTATCTCTTAATTTTAAAAATATGGCGTCACTTTGATGCAATAAATAAGAAGGGATATGCCAAAATAATTAGCACATCGATTAAGGTAAAGATCAGGTACGGTCTCATTCCTCACCTTTTGAATATCTAAATGAATTATACTGAATACATGGTATGGGAGCAATTAATATGAAAAAACTGGCTTTCATTCTAATCCTTATCTCTATTGCTGGTTGCAGCCCTAAGACAGGCACACAGGAAGTTACATCAGCATCTTTAAAAGCCGTTTATTTCATTC
>DATFQC010000552.1:0-4359 GCA_035264425.1 Anaerolineales bacterium | reverse complement strand
GAAGAGACGCGACAGCGCTTCTCTCGGGACGCCTATACCTGTATCCGTTATGGATATTTCCATCTCAGCCCCAGCCTGGATCGCGTTAACGGTCACGTGTCCATTCGGGGGAGTGAACTTCAACGCATTATCCAATAAATTGGTAAAGACCTGGGCAAGCCTATCACCATCACCGATCAAAGCCGGTAAATGTTCAGGGATATTTACTTCTAAATTAATACCATTTTTTTGTGCTTGTCGCTTAAATTTTTCAACGATGTTGTTTAACAAAGCACTTAAATCGACAGAGGACATTTTCAAATCGGCCGTGCCTGCTTCCAAACGCGCCAAATCGAGCAGATCAAGCGCCAAACGATGCATCCGTCCCGATTCCTCATAGATGATCTGCACGGCTTGTTTGCGCGCCTCGAGCGTATCAGCGGTACCATCCAAAATTGCCTGGGCAAATCCCTGAATGGACGTGAGCGGAGTCTTCAACTCATGCGAAACATCCGCTACGAAATCACGCTGGGATTTCTGACTGCTTTCCACACGCTCAACCATGGAATTGAAAGCACGCGCCAAATCCTGAACCTCATGCGGTCCGCGAGGAGGGATCGGTTGCATCTCTTCTGATCCCTCTGGGTAATTTCTCGCTGCAACGACGACTTGCTGTAACGGATCTGCCACCCATCGTGAAAGTGCAAAGGCAAGAACCAGTGAGAAGAGGAATGCAATCAATCCACCCTCGACGATGGGAAGCAAAAGCTGGTCTGTAAAAATGTTCAGAGCCGGCACACGCGGCCGCGGTGCGGCGATCACCAGAATCCGATCGGTCGATAAGCGCTTGAACGTGTAAAGCCAGACTTCGCCATTTCCATCTCTGGCAGTTTGTACATTTCGCCCCAGCAAATTCCTGCGTGGAAAAGGAAGTGGTGGGATGTTGGGATTTGAATCAAATATTAACTGACGGGCAGAATTGAAAACCAATGTACGGACATTATAGGTCTGTGTAATTTCTTGAAGGGAATTCGGATGATCAATAAATTTCTGCGGCGTTGCAATGATCAGGCTTTGTGTGGTCCTCAAGCGCTGTTGGATTTCGCGCGAGGCAAAGGGATTACGAATGAGAAAAATCAGCATCACAATTGCCACGATGCTCAAGGCAATTGTGATGACCAGTACGTAACTTAGCCAGAGGCGAGAACGGAGGGATGTGAACATATTTCAAGCTTCGGAGTGGAAGAACTTGTTTTTGTGATTCCCAGCAGCAAGCTTCCAAACTTCAGGGTTACCTGGATTTTCTATAAGCGCTCAAGTGATCATGCAATTTTGTGAGCAGATTATATAGTTCATCCAATTCAGTCGGCATTAATACCGACCAGGGGCTATAAAAGTATTCATTCGTCAAATACTCGACCTGT
The DNA here is from genome assembly GCA_035264425.1 of Anaerolineales bacterium. Classification (GTDB taxonomy): domain Bacteria; phylum Chloroflexota; class Anaerolineae; order Anaerolineales; family Villigracilaceae; genus Defluviilinea. The sequence continues at coordinate 2,956 of DATFQC010000552.1, read as the reverse complement.
TCACGTAATTCAATTCCCTGTCTGTTTAGGCGGAATATACCGGGGCGATCACCCGCCTCTGCCCAGCCGACTTCGACTGCAGCCTGCAGCGCCACTTCGTAATCGGAAACTTCGTAGCCACGGAACGTCATTTTCTCGGCCATTTGTTTGGCAGTCACGGCTTCCTTATTCCAAAGTTCACCCAGGACAATCCACACGATCCCAGCTTGATTGAAATGCGGACGCGAAGCAGTAAGATGCGAATCATCCCGGTAGGCAAATAAATCCATTAGGTATTCTCTGATCCTCACAATTACAGGATCATGTTCCTTCGCTACACGGAACCGCTTGAGGATTGCCCATTTTGCAGGCGGCTCATCAGTTACCTTGCTTTCGGCAACAATTTGCTTTAACAGGATTGCCAATCGCTCAAGGTCGCTCGTAGACATTGTGGGAAGATCCAATAATTGGGCATCACCCGCCTGAATGATGTGACGAACCCCCTCACGCGCTTTCTCGGTAACAAGAAAACCGCCATCCAGCATTGGCTCGATCCAACCTTTGACGTTGAGGCGAACAAAGACTTTTTCAAATTGCTCAGGGTTTGTAAATGGATCTCGTTTTTCGAAATTTTCCAGGGAAAAAGTATCCAATCCCAATTCACTGTAAAGATAAAGCTCGATTGGAATGTCATTGCGAATCGCCGCGTCTTCAATGTGTGGTTCAGTAATACTCCAAAATTCCTGAATAATGGAATAGACCAGTGGCCAGAATTTGGTTTTCGATTCGAAATTCATAGTTGTGGTCTAGGCGGTTCCAGCAAGAAGTACTTATGACAAAACAAGCAGTTTATAGCCGACGCCTGTTACCGTTTCAATCTTTACAGAGCTGTCTTCAAGTTTTTTACGAAGATGGGCCACATGGACATCCACAGTGCGGGTTTGCCCGTAAAAGTCGAAGCCCCAGGCTTTTTGCAAGATCTGCTCACGGCTGAGGACCCGTCCGCGGTGTTGGGCCAGAGTGAGTAGAAGGTCAAATTCCTGGGTACGAAGGTCGAGCGTCCTGGAAGAGAGACGGACTTCCCGTGTGGACGAGTCAATGGTCAAATCGCCCAGGTGGATGGGCGAGTTGTCATCCGCTTTTGAGGAGTGCTCGCTGCGTCGCAATATCGCTTTGATACGTGCGACCAACTCGCGCGGATTAAAAGGCTTGGTCAGATAATCATCCGCACCCAATTCAAGACCGAGGATCTTATCAATGTCTTCATCTCGCGCGGTGAGCATAAGAATTGCCGGCGAATTTTGCGTGGCACGCAGACGACGACAGACTTCGAAGCCATCCAATTTGGGGAGCATCACATCTAGCACTACCAAGGCAGGCTGGAGACGTGCAACCTTTTCAAGCGCCGCTTCTCCATCCTTGGCAGACTCTGTGCGAAAACTGTCGCGCTCAAGATATATGCGCGCCAACTGTACGATGGAGGGCTCGTCACCAACGATAAGGATCAGTTCGTTCACGATTTATGATGGTTTTAACTTTTTAAACACGAAGGGCACAAAGGAACACAAAGGTTTGTAGATTTTCCTTAGTGAACTTTGTGGTCTTTGTGTTTAGATCATTTAGTCGCCGTGGATGGGATTGAGTAAGGCAACACATTCAATTTCGACCAATGCACCTTTGGGCAGCCCTGCAACCTGAACAGTACTACGCGCAGGAGGATTCTCGGGGAAGAATTCTGCATAGACAGCATTCATCTTTGCAAACTCAGCCATATCCTGCAGGAAGACCGTTGTTTTAACCACAAAGTTCAAGCCTGAGTCGGCTGTTTCGAGCACATGCTTGAGATTAGTGAGCACCCGGCGGGTCTGCGCTTCGATGCCACCCTCCACAATTTCCATTGTGTCAGGGTCAAGTCCGACCTGCCCAGCAGTAAAAAGTAAATTTTCCGTCCGAATCGCCTGCGAATACGGTCCGATGGCTTTCGGGGCTTTTTCGGTGAAAACGATTTTCTTGCCTTCAGTAGTGTACATGAATCCTCACGTTTTTAGAAAGATGGGAAGTAGTGGCGATTCTACTTCTGATTGACGGATTGTGGGGAGGCTGATGGTGAGACAAACCTAACCACAGAGGCACTGAGTCACGGCGATATATAGCAAACATAGTCTCCGCGACTCAGTGGTTAATACTTTGGACATTATCCGCTTGTGGGAGTCGGCCTTGTTTACGTACGCGGGTTGGCTTTGCGAAAAGATTTGATCGCTTCGCGCAGCGCCTTGCCTGTGCCATTCATAGCAGCGCGGATTTCTTTCAGTTTTTCATGCATAATCATCACCGTTTCTTTGGCCTTTTCAGGGTCGGTCACCTTGCCGTTACTGTCAAAGCCCGGGTGCGAATTGAGGATACCTTTGAGGCTTTCATAAATAGGTAGTGAATTCCTGGTAGCCGTTTTGAATGCATCCAGCGCGGCTTGCACTGCCAAGACATCCTTGCCATTTGCTTTAGCGCGGTCAATTAATTTCTGGGCTTTTGCCACAAATTCATCTGTGCGTCCCATCCGTTCGTAGATGCGGAGTTGACGCGCCCAGACGTGTTCCAGCCTATCGTTAGAAAATTTCCCTCGCACTGCGGGTGGAGGAGTTGGATCGTATTCTCCCGCCGCAGATGCAGTGATGAATGGCATCGATGCCAATCCCAACACGGCAACAAGTGCAAATAGAACTGTTTTCTTCAATAACGTTTTCATCGTAAGCCTCCTTTTTAGGTTACGATAACGATTATAGAGTGGGAGAATTATGTGAGTATTTTGGGGTTGTAAAATCTCTGTAAAACTTTGCTTTATCTCAACCTCCACTAGAAATAAGCAAAACTACTAAACACGCCTCAACACCAGCATTGTCAAGTCATCGGCGGCAGGCATATCTTGTACGAAATTGAGCAGGGACTTTTCCACTACATCTAACAGATCAGAGGCGGAGGT
>DATFQC010000551.1:0-2488 GCA_035264425.1 Anaerolineales bacterium | reverse complement strand
GTCAGCAGGCGTGGCTGGGCGTAGCGGCCAGCCTGGGACAAACCGCGTTATCTGCCCTTCGGAATCCGTTTAGCCTACTCAGCAGATTGGATGATCTGGCGCAGGATATTGAAAGTATGCAACTCAATGAGAAGACCTGGCAGGTCATTGAGAGCAGCGTGGCAACCCTGGGGGCTTCCTATGCTTTATCAGAGAAGCTATCGCGTATTTCATGTAAGTATTGCGGCTCAGCCAACCCGTTAGGAGAGGCAAATTGCCTAGCCTGTGGCGCTCCCATGGGAGATTCGCATCCAACGACCTGTGGGAATTGTGGGTTTGTGGTCAGCCTGGAGGAAACGATTTGCCCCAACTGCAACGCGAAGTTACATTAGAATATCGCGCTGACTACACTATGTGACATTAATCTGCAAACCCTATGGCTTGCAGATTTTTCGTCTCCCCTCTATAATAACTATGCCGTCAAACAAATGTGAGGGCTTGTCATCATGTTAAAACTGGATCAACTGGAAGCAAAAATACAGAAGCTGGTTGAAGATCAATTAGCGGGGATACTTCCGGGGTTAAAAATGGAAGATCGGGTCATTCAACGGTTAGCAACTGCCGTAAAAGAAAATATTGTTCAGCAAAAAGATGATCGGGCGATCGCGCCGGATGTATTTACGTTGATCGTGGCGACCGATACCTCCCCCATGTGGAAGGAACAAAGCACGATCGAAGCCTTGAAGAATATTATTATTACAGCCAGCCGGGATGTAGGATTAAAATTCGTGACGCAGCCCACCATTGTCATCACGACCGATGATAACTTTTCCGCAGAGGAAATCAAAGTGGTGGCCTCGCATAAACTCGAACCCGTCGCAGACACACAAGGAATGCACATGGCTACAATCAATGAAGAATCTGAAGAAAGTGATAACATCCCCGAAAACGCGTTCCTGATCATTGAGGGTGTGAAAGTTCATCCACTGGATGAAGCGGTGGTTAATATCGGACGCAGGCTCGAAAACCAGCTTGTGATCGACGATCCACGCGTGTCACGTAATCATGCCCAACTCCGCGCCATCAAAGGACGCTTTGTTCTGTTCGATCTTAACTCCACCGGGGGAACCTTTGTCAATGGTCAGCGCACCAGCCAGACTGTTCTTTATCCCGGGGATGTCATCTCATTAGCCGGTGTTGCCTTGATCTTTGGCCAGGATAACCCACCTCCCCGCCCGGACATGGCGAACACGTCACCACTGAACCCGGACCCCGGTACCAGCGAAAGACCTACAGCAACTCTTGAGCATAATACGGTGGACCTCAAGCTTAGTAAAAAAAGAGACGACAATCCCGATCAATGATCGCTTCCATCGTCCTTCTGCTGCGCCTCCTTCTTGCCATCGCACTATATGCATTTTTAGGGTGGGCACTTTGGACTCTTTTGCAGGAACTCAAGCAGCAGGGCGACAAGCTGGCCTTACAAAAAACACCAACGCTCACCATTCATTTCAAAATCGCGGACGGCAAGGAGAGCCTGCAGAACTTTTCGCAGCCTGAGGTCATGATTGGTCGTGACACAAATTGCGACCTGTCCATGATGGATGAAGCATTATCTGCCCACCATGCCCGTTTGATTTATCACCATGGTCAATGGTGGCTGGAGGATCTGAATTCCACAAATGGAACATTCCTGAACCGTGAAATCCTAAGTACCCCTGCGGTAGTGATCACCGGCGATCAATTCAAGTGCGGAAATACACTCTTTGACATCCGCGTCGAAGATGATATTGAAGTTCCTTTTCCCATGGTTAGCTAGGCCGGAGGCCGAGAATGACTGAAACAGTAAGTCTGGCAATACTCGGTGGTTCCGGTCTGTATGAGATGCCGGGGCTCACTGAGCCGCATGAACACGATATCCTGACCCCTTTTGGAGAAACCAGCGCGCCCATTGTGGTTGGCACCTTGGAAGGTGAACGTATCGCTTTTCTTGCGCGCCATGGGATTGGCCATCACATCACACCGAGTGAAGTTCCCTACCGGGCCAATATCTATGCCTTGAAGTCATTAGGGGTGGAACGGATTATTAGCATCAGCGCCTGCGGTTCATTGCAGGAGCAGTTTGCTCCGGGTCATATTGTGATCCCCGATCAAATCTATGACAACACCCACGGGCGGGCGCGCTCTTTTTTTGGAGAAGGATTGGTTGCACACGTGAGCGTCGCGGATCCTTTTTGCAGTGATCTCTCGGATCAATTGGAAGAGGCTGTCCGCCTGGCTGGTGGCGTGCTGCACCGCGGCGGTTCACTCATCACGATCGAAGGTCCGCGCTTTTCAACGAAGGCGGAGTCCAATACCTATCGCGGTTGGGGAATGTCCATTATCGGCATGACTGCTTCGCCAGAAGCATTCCTGGCGCGTGAAGCGGAGATTTGCTACGCAACCATGGCACATGTCACAGATTACGACGTGTGGCATGTGAGTGAAGCACCTGTGACGGTGGAAATGG
>DATFQC010000550.1:0-3292 GCA_035264425.1 Anaerolineales bacterium | reverse complement strand
CCCAGAACCAGCATCACAGGGATAATGTCTGCGTGTAGAACAGAAGCCGTAAATGCAGCGACGATGTGATAGCCAATATGATAATAAGCTGTCGACGGTCGAGTGAAGAGCGTAATCGCATTGGAAGCGGGATTCTCAACTAAATTCTGGATGACCAGGTAGTGTTGAGCAGAGTCGAAATATAAGGGGATGGCTGTTTTGGAAATAAACGCCAGCCGCAGAAAAATAAATAAAACAGATAATGCAAGCAGGATAGAGAGGGTTGTTCTTGAGTCTGGCAGGAGTCCTTTTCTTATTCGAAGCACAAGCAGAATGGCAAGCAGGGCAATGAGGAATAAAACAAGCAGGGCACTAACTTCCAGCCTTTCAAAAAATTTTAATGAAAGCCATAGTACAGATGCCATAAAAATGGGCAGCATCCAACCGGCGAGGCTGATGGAATAATATTCGTCTGAGGTCAATTGATCGCTGAAGATCATTCTAAGCATAGACCAGATCACTATCTGACCCAGAAGAATGATCAAGAGAATGCCAGCAACAAGCCGCCAATGATCCATGAGTACAAAGAAACTATCTGAAAGCACATTCATATGCGGCTTAGGGATAGGATGGATTTGGATAAGAAGTATTTGGATAAGAGGGCTTTGGTGTGGGAGTCGCACGAACTGGTGTAGATGTTTGCAGAATGAGACTCTCGGTAGGGGATGGAGTCAGAGGTGTGCCGGAGGTTGGAGATAGAGCGACTTGAGGAGTTCCAAGTGCCATACCAATAATTGCCAATTTTCCTTCTGCAAGGAGAACATCTTCATTTATTGAAAAGATTGAGAATTGCAAAACTTCGCCAAGAGGCATGACTGCGCCAGTGCAATAAATGCTGGTGGCAAATTTATTGACTTTTTGACAGGTGTAGATATGGTTATTCTCATCTTTTTTGATCTTTAGATAGAAATCCGGGTAGAAGGCACCCGCGGTGAGAAAATTGACCAGCATGTTTCCATCCGAAGCCAGGCTAAAGGACACAATGCAGGGTGTGACCTGATCCGAACTGCAATAACTCAAACGCTGCAATGGGAAGCGTTGACCTACACCTGCTTGGCTGCTTTTCCATCTATTAAACAGGAGTAATCCAGAAATAATCACAATTACGAGAAGAGCAGATGTGGAAATTCCCAGAAGCAAGCGCTTTCGATTCATATGATCCCCTTTGGATAGCAGATATTTCTTTTGAGAACGTTAGCTACGTTCCATTTTTGCCATGGAATGGTGTTGATATTGGAAGGCACAGTGGGATGATTCTACCAAATTGAAGTTATGCTCGAACTCAAACTGAGCGCTGCCAATCGAAAATAAAATTTAAAACAACTTTAAAAAGAAAGTTTTGGTGGAGTGGTGAATGTATAGGGGTGGTTGATAAAAACAAAATCAGCTATTGACTCTCAGGGTACCTGAAGGTGTATATTGTCGTTATCCGTGGGCGGAGAGGAAATATATGATCAAAATCGGTGATTTTGCTCGCCTCAGCGAAGTAACAGAGGTCTACGACTACATTCGGAAGCAGGATGCAAAGGATGACGGTCTGTGCATGACGTTGTGGCATAGCCTGGCAGACGTTTACACTAAAGAGGATGCCGAAGCAATTGTTGTCATTGACAGAGCATTGTCTGGAACGGATCGTGTGAAAGTATATAAATTGCCACCAACGCAGGTGACCGCGGTTGTTCATCATGGTGACTTTGAAGAATTTACCCCGGGTCACGCGGCTTTACTTGAGTGGATCGACTCGAACGGGTACCGGATTGTTGGTCCCTATCGGGAAATCTACATCAAACATGAGAAGAAAAACCTGGCCGATACGATCACTGAAATTCAGTTCCCGGTCGAGAAGGCCTAAAATAAAAAGAAGACGTGCTTCATCAGGAGCACGTCTTCTTACTTTTAACTTCTTTTTACGCTTCTGGGGCGAGTTTTGCCATCAAATTAGCAATGCTTTTGAGCTGCAGCCACCATTGTTCGCGCGGTCGTTGATAGTTCAAATCGGCCATGCGGTCGAAGTCACGCATATCATGAAAAGCAAATTTTCCGTTTTGCAGGCCGATGAAACCGCCGGTAGTGTCCCCTTGTTGGCATTGCTCGATCAAATGCGCAACGCAGAGGGTTGCCAGGCGCGTCGCCTGGATGCGGTCAAATGGGGATGGATCGCCGCCCTGTTGCAAATGTCCCAGGATGGCAGGACGTACATCGAACACATCCTGGCCCTCCTCTTCGAAAAGCGCACAGATAAAACTTGTGGAATAGATTGGGTTGGCAGCTTCATTGCGGATGACAAGTCCAAGTTTTTTACCCGAATTGAAACCATCCTTGAGCGCATCTACATCTTCCTGCAACTCACTGAGGATGATTCCATCTTCCGGCAGATAGAAGTGCTCTGCGCCGGTCGCAAGTGCGCTCATCAAAGCAAGATAACCACACCAGTGTCCCATCACTTCAACCACAAAACAGCGTCGTGTGGCAACCGCCGATTGCTTGATCTTGTCCACGGCATCAACAATATTATTCAGTGCCGTATCCGCGCCGATACTGAATTCAGAACCAGGCAAATTGTTGTTAATGGAAGCAGGCAGGCAGACGATGGGAATGTTAAATGCTGGGAAGTTAGCGCGTTCATTAATCATGGCATGGATACCTTCATAGGCATTCCAGCCGCCGATCACAAGCAGCGCTTCGATTTGATGATCCTCAATGGTCCGGGCAATGGCATACATATCCTTGCCTTTGGGCACCTTACGACTTGTGCCCAGCATGGAGCCGCCCGCGGAAACCCAACCGCTAACACTGGTCCACACCATTTCCTTTACTTCCCCTTCGGCTAAACCTTCAAAGCCGTTATTCACGCTCAACATGATATGACCATTGTCAAGGCCCAGGCGGACTGCCGCACGTGCCGCGGTGTTCATTCCCGGAGCGGGAGCACCAGCATTAAGCACGGCAATTCGGAAGCGCTTCTGTCCGGGTTCCGGTGGATGGGGCAGGGCCCGCACCATGGTCTTCAAGGTGCGGAAGGCATCGTTAAAACTGGAGCTGCGCAGCGACATTGCCTTTTCATAATCCTTGGCATGGATGGCTTGCGCCACTTGCCTCGTTTTCTCCACACCTTCCATCAGAGGCAGACGAATAATTCGATTCGCTTTTGTTCCAACCAGCACCGGTTCATCTTCCGGTTTTGCACTTAGTACGGTAATGACTGCCTCATAACCGAGCAGGGTTGCCAGATTGCGATCATAGGCACTGGGAC
>DATFQC010000549.1:0-4328 GCA_035264425.1 Anaerolineales bacterium | reverse complement strand
TGCACTTGCGATGAGGAATCGACTTCAAAAATTGGAAGGGACAGTGTAGGGAACGCTAAAAAGTCCCGTAGCAGATGCTATAATTCTAATCGTTCGTTCAAGTTCACGGCCGCCTCACATCCCAATCCAGGACGTCAGGTGGTTTTTATTTTCCAACAGAGCTATTTTCTGTTGGTGATTTCAGACCGGAGATGAAATGAATAAAAAGACTTCCCATGACGAAACAAGGGAGGAATTGCCTCTACCGAAAGCCATGGACAATCTCATAGAGGAATGTCGTATGCTCCTGCCGGGCATCCAGGCTCTTTTCGGGTTTCAGCTGATCGCAGTCTTCAATTCTACGTTTTCCGAAAAACTTTCATCCCTGGAGCAACAACTCCATTTGCTGGCCATTGGCCTGATTGGTGTGTCGATTGCACTCATCCTGACTCCTGCAGCCTATCACCGCCAGATAGACCACGTGAGTATCACCCGACGGTTTATTGATGTCTCCACCCGCTTGATGCTCTGGAGCATGGCGTCGCTGGGTCTCAGCATCTGCCTGGATTTGTATTTGGTCAGTCGTCTTATTTTGCAGGATATCGTCGCTTCCTTGCTGATCACACTGGGATTGTTGGCACTTTTTATTTTCCTATGGCTGATACTGCCGCGTTCTGAGCTTTTGAAACGAGCCATTGACAACAAACCCTAATTCCATTGCCTGCTATGAGGATTTGTGGATAAATGTAGCTTTCAGGGGGCATTCAGAGCCAAATTGTAGTACAATTGTTCTATATATCCCGCGTTCCTGACAAACTAAATTAAATCTGGATGACCGTCCGTGCTGGAGACACGCAAGCGGCTCTATTCTCGACTGAGAATAACACCTACTTAAACGGGAACGTTAATCATAAGGAAGTGAAATATGACTCTTTATTTTGAAAATCTGGATGATCGTACGCGACAGCTGATGTTGGACGAAATGGATTATGACATCGCCAATAACCAATTACACATCAGTCCTTTCCTAAGCGGACAAGGGGAAAGAGATTACTCCAACTTATTGCGCGAGGCACTTCAAAGCGGTGACGACGAAACCCTGGCGCAGAGCCTGCGTGAACATCGGCGTATTCTGCGGACACTACCCCGACGTAATCCCAAAGCAGGCGGCTATTCCATCGCTGCCACACCTGAGAACGCCGCGCAGGTACTGGCTGAAAGCGAATTCAACCGTTACTATATCCGTGCTTTGGCTCGCCGGGCCATCGAAGATGGCATCTCAGAGCTAGTTGTGTACCGTGCCAAGCCGGTTAGCAACCCGCGACCAGAATCAGAGGCGCGCGTGGAAACTGCCATCTCCCCCCAGGAATTGCTTGATGATCTGCGGTCTCATCCCGGCGACGAACGACCCACTCTTGGCGTACCATCCGGACCGAATTCCGGGCTGAGCGTGCGACTGCCGTAGGCGAGAATCCACTTCTTGCACGGCAGCAATCCGCGGGTCGCCTGATCGATATCCTCATCGTGTTCGACTGGATGCCAGAACTCAAAATCTTATTTGAATCTTAAGCCGCCTGGCATCCATTCTTCAGGGATGTCAGGCGGTTTTGATTCAAAAAAAGGATCATGCCTTCCATGAATGAAAAGGCCGAAATAGAACAACTCAAAGAACAGGAAGATGTCAAAACCGCCCTCAAGCAAACAGCTGGGACCAAGGAAGCGGAAATCAAACCAGTTGCAAAAATGGGGGATAAACTCTGGTTTGGCACTTACATTCTGGTCCTGCTTGGGCTTCTGGCTTTATACTATTCATTAGGGTCGGGCTTTTTTTCCACTCAACCAAAATACATTTCTTTACTTCGACAATTGTCCATTGGAGCGATGCTGGTTGTGCTCGTGATGACCATTGCAAAAGGTATTCGTGTCTATGTGATCAGCCAGGTCGAGAATCGACCTGCCAGATACAATCTCATTCGCGTCTTGAACTTTGTAATGGTTCTCTCCATACTTATTATTGGACTGTCACTGCTCTCTGCGAACTGGTATACAGCGTTGGCTTCACTGGGATTGTTATCCCTGATTCTTGGCTTTGCCCTGCAAACGCCGATTACGAGTCTTATTGGCTGGATTTATCTGCTCATTCGGCAACCCTACCGAGTTGGAGACCGCATCCAAATCGATGAAGCAAAAGGGGATGTGATTGATGTCAGTTATCTTGACACCACTCTATGGGAATTTGGCGGGCCTTATCTTTCCACACAACATCCTTCCGGGCGAATTATTAAATTTCCCAATTCACTTGTATTGAATAAAACTATCTATAACTATAGCTGGCCTTTGTTCCCTTATGTTTGGAATGAGATTAAATTCGAGGTCTCTTACGACAGTGACTTGGATTTCATCACGCGGACGATGCAGCAGGTGGTGGAGGAAGAGATCGGAGAACGAATGATGGAGCTGGTTCGAACTTATAGAGAATTACTGAGCCAAACTCCGGTAGATGAGCTGGAAATTCAGGAACGGCCGGTGGTGCATTTCCGTGCCAGCGAAAATACCTGGCTGGAGGCGATTGTACGTTACCTCGTTCATCCTAAAGAGTCTGGACGAGTCAAGACTCGCCTCACGAAAAAATTATTGGAAAAGTTGAATGCTGAACCGGAACGGGTCTTATTTCCCAAGAGCAATTTGCGATAAGAGTCTATATGCCTAAAAAACAAGAAAATTCGTCGCTTACGAAAGCGAAAGTCGAAACATTGGATCAAATTTCCGCTGGAGGCGTTGCGTTCCGTTGGCAGCGTTCCCAGCCTGAAATCGCGATCGTGTCAGTTAAGCCCAAGTTGAGATGGCAGCTCCCCAAAGGCATTGTCGACCCGGGCGAATCTCCACCCGTGACCGCCGTGCGGGAGGTAAGAGAAGAGGCTGGGGTTGAAACAGATTTGATCAAGTTGATTGAAACCATTGAGTATTGGTATCGAAGTGTGAAGAACGGGAAGCCTGTTCGATTCCATAAGTTCGTTCATTTTTACTTAGTAGAATACAAGAGTGGGGATGTTTTGAATCATGATCATGAAGTAGAGGAGTCGAGGTGGGTCAGTATTGATGAAGCGGTGGGGATGCTGGCCTTCGAGGGTGAGCGCGAGGTGGTGGAAAAGGCACGCGAGATGATTGAGGCGATAGGAAGAAAAAGCGAATAATTCCGGGGAACATTACGAGAAGTAAAAGAGACTTCCGAAGTGCTTCGGAAGTCTCTTGACTCGATGCCAGACAATGTTTTCTAGTCTGGCTATCTCTGAATCAGCCTAAGTAAATGCCTTTCCCAGCTATATTTGCCTCCTTTATGTATCAACGACCGTAAGAAGATGCTGTTGCACAACCATAGGGAGCTGCATTTCAAGCCAGTCCGCCATATCCTGTTCTTCCGTGATGATCATCTCACATACATCCGCGATATCGTCGTATCCCAATTCCCTGGCAGCCGCGGCATTCGCCATATAAGATGCAATCTCAAAGTATTCGATCGCATAGTTCGCCATGGCGTCCTTAACCGTCTTGTCGTTTGCCATCATGGTGGACATGCCCTGGACCGCCCCCAGAAAATTTGCCATCCCCGATTTGACATGTGACACATCATCCCCCAGACGCTCCACGCAACTTCGCATTCGATCTGCGTGGGTCTTGGTTAATTCCAAATGCTGCCGCATCTTCTCTTGGGCATCGGGCATGTCATCAAAATGGCCGATCTGACGCTCTAGAACTTCCACAATTCCCTGCTCCATGGCGTAGGCGTCTTTCAACCAGGTCGTCAATGTATCTCTCTGATTGTCATCAATATCATTGTTCATATCACTATTCATATTGGTTTTCATATCTTCATTCATAAAGCAAACCTCCAAACTAAAGTTATAAACTCGTTCCAATGGGGGTTCGTCGATAAGTTAACGGTATTCTTATTGATTGAGTATATGATTAAAGGATTGTAAGCAAACAATAAGAAAACAACATTTTATGGAAAGCATGTACTGCTCATTACGGGTCATCATCTACTATAATATTCAGGCAGGTAGGGCACCCCGCCCTACCCATTTATAGTGCCTGAGAATTTAGAAAGGAATTGCTTTTCACATGGCTAAACCTAATTACCCCGTCCTCGAATTACGCGTGGCATTGACTGTCGGTGATTACGAACGATCCATCAAATTTTATTGTGATGGGCTTGGAATGGAACCCGCGGCAGTTTGGAACAACGGTCAGGGTCGAGCGCTTGTCCTCAGTATGGGAAATGCCGCGCTGGAGATTTTTGATGAGGCTCAGGCCGAGACAATTGACCAAATCGAAGCGGAACAACGCAT
>DATFQC010000548.1:0-7405 GCA_035264425.1 Anaerolineales bacterium | reverse complement strand
AAGTTATCCAAGGAACTTTCACGCCGCGCAACTGGCCGTACCCTGTATGTTTTAGACGAACCATCCGTGGGCTTGCATGCTGCGGATGTTCATAAGTTGATCGAAGTTCTGCAGCGACTCGTGGATGCAGGCAACTCTGTGCTGATCATCGAACATAACCTCGACATCATCAAGGTTGCTGACTGGCTGATTGACCTGGGCCCGGAAGGTGGCGATCGAGGCGGAGAGTTGATCGCCGAGGGTACCCCTGAGCAGGTCACGAAAGTAAAAGACTCCTATACAGGAAAATACCTGAAAGCTCATATGAAGCAGGGAAATCCCAACGGTCAGGCAGTCAGGTAAACAAGCCGTAAAGTTTGTTTCCGTGTGTTCCTGGAGATACTTGCCTCGCGCTCAATCCACCCGCACGAAACTCATAATTATCAGGTAGAATTGCTCCCTGCCAGGAGGGGTACTGTACGGAATGCGTTCCGCATCTGTATCTCTTCTGCCTAAAAGGAAAGCCTAATGTTGAATCGAACCCCACCCAAAGCCTCCAATACTATCAATTCCTTTCGCAAAAGACGCCAGTTAAGGGGACCCGTTCTAATGTACGGGGCCATTGCACTGGTCGTGATCGGTTTTATCCTGCTGGTCGTCTGGCTGACAAGGCCAGGTCAGCCGCTCGGACAATACTTTGCCACAGACACGCCCACCGCCACCTTGACGTCAACACCCACGAACACCTCAACCCCTACCGCGACTTCAACGGTTACCGAGACGCCTACCATCACGGTAACAGCCACACCCTCTGAACCGTTTGACTACGTTATTCAGGAAGGTGACTCTCTTGACGCTCTTGCCCAAAGGTTTAATTTGGGTCCAGATGGTGTCCTTCTTATCTACTATCAAAATCTCCAGCAAATGGAAAATAACAAGGGTGTAATCTTTGTTGGTCAGACGATTAAGATCCCTCTGCCTGGGTCCGTTCTGCCTACGACGACTCCCATTCCTGCCAATTTGGGACGTGGCACGAAAGTCGAATATCAAGTCTTGCCTGGTGATACACTGGCAGGAATTGCAGTGCGTTTCAATAGCCTGGCGGACGAGATCATCAAAGAAAATAATATTGAAGATGCAAACGCGCTCCAAGCTGGACAGGTTCTGCAAATTCCTGTCAATCTTGTGACTGCAACCCCGACGCTCCCTGCTACCTCCACGCCTGTTACGCCTACCACAGCCGGTGGGCAAGCAACAGCAGCCTCCACTACTGCAGCGACGAGTGCTTCAAGCGGAACTGCCAATTGCTCCTTCGACGAGAATGCTGACTTTGTGACCCAACTTCAAAAGCTTATTAACGATGAACGCACTAAGACAGGTCTGCCCGCCTTAACCGTCGATGCAAAATTGACATCTGCGGCAAAAGATCATGCGAAGGATATGCTCTGCAACAATTATCTTAGCCATAACGGTTTAGACGGTTCCACACCACAAAGCCGGGTGGAGGCAGCGGGCTTCAAAGCCTCCCTGGTTCTGGAAGACTTATACGCGTTGCATCCTTCCTATGGTGGCAACCCACAGTCGGCGTTCGATTGGTGGATGAGTCAGCCTGACTCGAAATCTGACTTGCTCAATGCAAATACAACTACCTTCGGCATCGCCTACGTGACTTCAGACAATAGCCTGCTGGGTGGTTATTTCGTGGTTGTTTCAGCAAAGCCATAATTAATGGAGTCAACAGCTGGAGTCGTTGGAATTCCAACATCGGGAGATGTTGATCCCTGATCATAATTTTCTGGACAAATCATGCGGCCTCATGTAAAATACATCGCCGTCGTCCCGAAGAGTATCGGGACTGACTATAGTAAAGAAAGGCCCCGCTGACACGGGATCTTTGACAAGAATTTTTGGAGGAAGACCTTGGCTAACATTAAGTCACAAATCAAACGAAACCGTCAGAACGAGAACCGTCGTTTGCGAAATCGCAATGTCCGTGGTGCTGCTCGTACTGCCGTCAACCAGGCTCGAACTGCTTATGAAGCAAATGAACCCGAGACCAAAGCAGCGATCTTGAAGGCGATTAGCACTCTTGATAAAGCCGCTGAAAAAGGCGTGATTCACAGGAACAATGCTGCCCGCCGCAAAGGCCGCTTGATGAAGAAACTCGCTTCATTTGAGAACGGAACAGCGCCTCAGAGTGCCAAAAAACCTTCAAAAGCAAGGAAGACCTCCTGAATATTCGGGTGTTCTGATTTAGAAAAGAAGACGGGAGTCAGTCATATGGCTCCCGTTTTTGTTACCTGTTGATATAATTTCAAAACCATCCTATCCAAAGGACTGCTACGCTTGTGTTTCAAAAAGAACAACAACTCATCGAAGACAAAATCAGGGCTTATTGTGCAGCGAACGATATTCCGCTCGCTGAACTAAAATGGCAGCCCATCCCCTTTTCAGGCGAATGGGGTGTTTCCACTTCCTTTTTTCAGACCGCGGCAAATGAAGCGCGCGCAGACAAAGGGAATCCCGCAGAGAGCTCACAAAACCATAGAAAACTTCCAGTGCCGCAACGCGCTCAGGAGATCGCTGAGCAGATCAAGGCGGAGATTGGAAGCATATCTGGGATCAGTCATATAGAAGCGGTGAAGGGATACCTCAATCTTTATTTCACAACCTCTGAATACGCGCGGCGAGTAGTGGATGAAGTACTCGCCTCCCGCGCAGACTTTGGGCGAGGCACGCCAAAAAATGAACGGGTTATGGTTGAGTATGCACAGCCAAACATGCTTCATTCTTTTCATATCGGCCATGCACGGAACACACTTTTAGGCGAGGTACTGGCGCGTTTGACCGAGTTCGCGGGTTTTGACACCATCCGCGCCTCCTACCCCGGTGATCTTGGACTTGGCGTCATTACTGTACTGTGGATATATGATAAGTTCTATAAGGGACAGGAACCTGAGGGCGTATACGAACGCGGCCAATGGCTGCTCAAATTGTATATCGAAGCTAACATGCTTCTAACCAAAAAGGAAAATGAAACAACCGAAGAGACAGCACAACGGGAGGCCTATGATGCCGAGCGCCGAGAGATGTATCGGAAGTATGATGCCGGTGATCCGTATGTCCGTGAGTTATGGCGCGTTACACGTGAGTGGGCCCTAGAGGAATTGCGAGCTGTTCTGGAATTGCTCGACGTAAAGATGGACGTCTGGTTCTACGAAAGCGAAGTGGATGAGCCATCGAAAGCGATTGTTGAAGAATTAATCCAAAAGGGAATTGCAGACGATGAGCGTCCACAGGGTGGTCCGGTAATCGTCAAGATTGATGAGAAACTCGGGCTCAAGAAAGAAAAATATCGTACAAACATTATTTTGAGGAGCGATGGCACGTCACTTTATCTTACAAAGGATCTGGCGCTTGCCAAGGTAAAATTCGAACAATATCACGTAGACCGCTCGATCTATGTCGTGGACGTAGGTCAGTCTTTACATTTACAACAAGCCTTTGCTATTCTGAAACTTTGGGGCTTCCCGCAGGCTGAAAAATGTTATCACCTAGGCTATGGCATCGTGACTCTACCTGAGGGTCGTATGTCCTCGCGCAAGGGACGTGTCGTGCTTTTCAAAGAAGTATATGACGAGGCGATCAAACGCGTGCTCGCCGTAGAATCCGAAAGAAGCGGGAATATTCCCGAAGAAGACCGTCTAAAAATCGCTGAACAGATCGGTTTGGGCGCGCTCGTCTATTCTATGCTTTCGGTGGATAATAATAAGGATATTGTCTTTGATATTAACGAAGCCTTATCATTTGATGGAAGAACTGGACCCTATATTCAGAACGCACATGTACGCGCAAATTCCATTCTCAAAAAATCAAATATAAACGTTGCAGACCTTCCACCTGCCACATTTGACTTTGAACTTACAAAGCACGAGATCGAACTAATCGAGCAAATCTCGCGTTTTCCCAATGCTGTACAACAGGCTGCGAATGAATATCGTCCACTCGTAATGGCGGCCTACGCCTATGACCTGGCGAACGCATTCCATTCGTTCTATCACGCGGTGCCGGTCTTGCAAAACGAGAATGAGAACCTGCGAAATGCACGTCTGCGTTTAGTTGCAACCACAAAGCAGACCATCGCCAATGCGTTGCGGTTGCTCGATATCCAGGCGCCTGAGGTCATGTAGGAAACAGGCTAAACGTTATCTTTACGTTTAGCCTGTTTTATTTAAAATCAGATGTGTAAACGTCGCCTGAGTAAAAACGGAGAGGCTCAAAACCAAAGCGGAGCTTCGCCGGACACTGTCCTCAGCGCGGCTTTATGAATAGGAGATTCCTATGCCAATCAAAACTCTTATTATGGGCGCGGCGGGACGTGACTTCCATAACTTCAACACGTTCTTCCGCGGCAACAAAGATTATGAAGTCGTAGCGTTCACTGCGACTCAGATCCCGGACATTGAGGGACGCGTCTATCCGCCCGAGTTGGCTGGTTCGCTCTATCCAAGCGGAATCCCCATCCGCGCAGAGGAGGAACTTGTTGACCTGATCAAACAGCATGGAGTGGAACAAGTGGTCTTCGCTTATAGTGACGTGCCACATGAGTATGTCATGCATAAGGCGAGCTTGGTCACTGCGGCCGGAGCGGACTTCCGTTTGATGGGTACAAAATACACGCAGGTCAAGTCAACCAAACCTGTCGTTTCTGTTTGCGCTGTTCGGACGGGATCCGGCAAAAGTCAGACGACGCGGCGTGTGTCTCTGATCCTCAGAGAAATGGGCTATAAAGTTGCCGCCATCCGGCACCCAATGCCTTATGGGAATCTGATCCGTCAGGAAGTACAGCGCTTTGCTGATTACGATGACCTTGACGAGCATGAGACCACCATCGAAGAACGCGAGGAATACGAGCCCCACCTCGACAACGGGGTGATCGTCTACGCGGGCGTGGATTACGAAAAGATTTTGCGCCAAGCCGAACAGGAAGTGGACATTGTGCTATGGGATGGTGGCAATAATGATTTCCCGTTTTATGTTTCTGACCTGCAAATTGTCGTGGCTGACCCGCATCGGCCGGGGCATGAATCTAAATATTATCCGGGCGAGACGAATGTGCGGCTGGCGGACGTGTTCGTTATCAACAAAGTGGATACTGCCGACCCTGAAAATGTGATCAGGGTGCGCGAGTCCCTGCGAAGTTTAAATCCGAAGGCAATCATGATCGAAGGTGCCTCCCCACTGTTCGTGGATAACCCGGAAGCGATCCGCGGTAAACGCGTCCTGGTCGTGGAAGACGGACCAACCCTCACGCACGGTGAGATGGCATACGGTGCTGGTTATGTGGCGGCACGGCGCTTTGGTGCCAAAGAGATTGTGGACCCCCGTCCGTTCGCAGTGAAATCGATTGCAGCGACCTATGTGAAATATCCGAAGACCGGACCTATTCTCCCCGCGATGGGCTACGGCGATGCACAGATGAAGGATTTGGAAGAGACCATTAACAAATCCGATGTGGATATGGTGGTGGTGGGAACGCCGATTGACCTGACACGCGTGATCAAGCTCACGAAACCTTATCAGCGTGTGCGCTATGAACTGCAGGAGATTGGTCAGCCAACGTTGAAAGATATCTTAATGCAGAAATTTGGAAAGAAATAAAAAGTAGGGGCGACCCGCCAAGATCTGTTGTGAGGTTCAGCAACCCTGGAAGAGTCGCCTTTATATAACATAATTTGATAGTTGAGAGTCGGTCAAGTTTGTCCGACTCTTTTATTGCTACTTCATACTCAACACACGCACCAACACTTTGCGGCGGTGTGGGCGGGCGCGATGCTCAAAGATATAAATGCCCTGCCAGGTTCCGAGAGAAAGATTCCCGTCATCCACTGGGACGGTCAGGCTGGTATCGGTCAACATAGCACGGATATGGGATGTGGCGTCGTCCTGGCCTTCCAGGTTGTGAGTGTACCAACTATCCCGTTCTGGAACGAGACGTTCCATGAAGGTTTCCAGGTCGGCACGGGCGGTCGGATCCCAATTTTCGCTGAGGACCAGAGAAGCGCTGGTGTGCGGTAGGAAGAGAAAGCACATACCCTCTTCCACACTCCAATCACGCAACTGTACTCGCAGCGTTTCAGTGATATCGTGCAGTCCCTTGCCACGAGTGGCAATTTCGAGCGTAGTTTTATACCAGTTCATTCTGAGGATTTTCTGTCGGCGGCATGAGCTTGCGAACGACCAGGGCTGCACCGAGGAAAGCCAGTCCCAATATTCCAGTAATCCCCGGCAGGATCCACATCAGCGCAGAACTGCCAAAGGATTTGATACGCGCCTCCAGATGACGGTCTGAGTTGTAGAGAATCGTCACTTCCTCCCCTACTTCATGGGAAGGGGCAGAACTACCTTCGTTCATTTGCACTGAGTGTCTGTGTCCATCACTCGAGACAAAGTTCACAACAGGGTAATAATAGTCCTGAGAAACCCGATCCTGCTCGTTGATATATTCACGGCGCTGAATGATTTCCACGACCCGGCCTGGAGCATTTTCCTCTTTGTTGATTTTTAATATGGCGCTGGCCGATGAACCAAACGCAATCAGTAACATGACTGCAGCAATTCCACTGAAGATCCCAAAGATAAGTTTCTCTGCATTAGCAGAGGCCTTCTTGTGGATTTCGAGTTCCTTTTCGAACTTCGTGTCAAACTCCTCAAAATTCCTATCGAATTCCTGATCTATAGATGCGTTCATCATTGCCTCAAGCTTGGAACGATCCCCTTCGTCTGGCACTTGCTCGAGACTTTCATACGATACACCGTCCACTTCAAATGAGCTCGGTTCATCATTCTCCCAATTGATGGAGTATTTTTTCTTCGGCATGATAGCTCTCCTCCAGCGGGGATTTTATCATGCTGAAACAGACACTCGAAATAGTAAAATCAAACAAGAGTTTAGATCTCATGAATGATTTCCTTAAGCACAAGGACAAGTATGCCTTCGCAATTGAAACAATTTCGAGAATAATGTGTTTTATGGTCAAATTCACTGAAAGGAAACCTTAATATGATTACCCTTGCCCCTACAATTTCCACTCGTATATTTCCAAGCGCAGCGAGCTGGCTGCGGGATGTGTTGTTGATTGTGCTCGGCGCGCTATTTGTAGCCGCCCTGGCTCAAATTGAGATTCCCCTGCCTTTCACGCCGGTACCGATCACAGGTCAGACGCTCGGTGTTCTGCTCGCTGGCGCGGCCCTGGGGTCAAAGCGTGGCGCGGCATCGCTGATCTCCTACCTCATGTTTGGTACCATCGGCCTGCCATTCTTTGCAGGTGGCGCCCACGGACTTAATGTCCTTATCGGCGCGACAGGCGGATACCTGATTGGATTCGTGATCGCGGCCTATGGGATTGGCTTGCTGGCAGAACGC
>DATFQC010000547.1:0-6884 GCA_035264425.1 Anaerolineales bacterium | reverse complement strand
TTACAAGGTGTTGCGTTGGCCTCCGATGTTCTTGGGTCTACAGTGACAATTGGGGCCCAGGGCCAGGGTACTGGCACAGGGACCGGTAGCGGCACTGGCACTGGTACTGGAACAGATTTGGGGACTGCAACCGCAGGTACAGGAACCGGTACCGGAACCGGCACCGGTTCAGCAACAGCAACCGCTGGTACGGGAACAGGTGGAACAGGTTTGGCGACTGCAACTGCAGGCACAGGAACGGGTAGTGGTACGGGTACCGGTTCAGCTACGGCAACCGCAGGTACAGGAACTGGCGGAACGGGAACTGGCACGGGCACCGGAAGTATGGTTGCCACAATCGAAGACATTCTTCTTGACACTGATACAGGCAATATCCTGTATGTAGTACTGAATACAAACTCGGGTACGGACCAGTTGATTCCTGTCCCGCTGAGCACGTTCCAATGGGATGGTAGCGCTCAGGGCTTTGCGCTCAACGCTGATGCAGCAATGCTTCAAAATGCGCCTTCCTTTGGCACTGATCAATTCCCGGATACAACCACCTCCGGTTGGAATAGTGAGTTTGATTCCTTCTGGCAGAATAATGGCTCAGGAGGTTCAGGGAATGGTTCCGGAACTGGAACTGGCTCAGGAAGTGGAGCACAGGCAACGGCTACACCCTAATTAAGATCATTTCGAATCAATAAAGGGTCTGCGCAGAACATATTTCTGCGCAGACCCTTTTACGTTCTATGCACAATCAGGCGGCGGGTCAAGATAAATTTTGGGATTAAATTATGATATGAATCCAGACCAACGCAATCTGAGTTTAGTGTTATCATTACAAAGTCTTAGGGGAAGTCCGGCGTATCATCGATCATCACCTTTTCCATTGTTCAAACTTCTGTCAATACCGGGCATACTCACAATACGTGTCTGCTATTCGCTCAGAGTGAAGGATTCTACGGATGGAAGAGAAATCGGTTATGGCGAAGTCTGGTAAAGTAAATCAAAAAAAACGAACCACTACAACTAAATATCAGCCAGACCAGGTCGACCCACAAACGATGGCTTCTCAGAAGCTTTTCGATGCTATTCCACTTGCGATCGTTTCGGTGGATTGGAATGGTCAGATTCAGTACATGAACAGGGCTGCCAAATCCCTGTTGGTTGAACCAGATAAGAAAATCAAGCTCGAAGAATGGCCTCAAAACTTCGGTCTTTATCTGGATGATGGCATGGTCCGCTTTCCTGAGCAAAAACTGCCCATCCTGCGGGCTCTACGAGGGGAGATCGTAGAAGATGCAGAAGAAATCGTTCTACGCAAGAATGGGGATCAAAGCAGTACCTGGATTGCCATGTCAGCAGAAATCCTCAAAGATGAAAATGGAAATATTGAGGGAGCCATTGCTCTGATAAGGGATATTACTTATCGTAAACAGATCGAACTCTCCCGTGAAAAACATGTTAAGCGAACTGATGCAATCTATCGGTTATCGCGTGCCCTGGCCGAAGCCGGGCATGACCTGAACAAGATCGCACGCCTGGCAGTAGATTTTGCTGCGAATGAGGTGGGTGATTTTAGTTTGCTCACATTGTTGAACTCCACCGGCAATCAACTACGGATCACTGCCTTTCACGATACCAGTTCAACGGGCCAGGCCCTATTAAGGAAGTTCGTTGTCCTTGGCTCTGAATTTGATCCTTCCCAGTCACTCTCTGGTGGTGTGCTTGGATCGGGTGAACCTGTTTTGATCCCTTCGATTCCGCCTGAACAATTAAAGGTCATTTCATTGCCTGCTTTTCAGGAATTCATCCAGGAAGTTGGAATTAAGAGCGTCCTGATCGTCCCCCTGGTTGGCAGGAGTGGGGTAGTGGGTACGATGAATGTAATGCGGCACCGAGATAGCAAACCTCTTAATGTAGAAGATCAATCTTTTCTTACAGATACTGCTTATCGGATTGCGCTCGCGATTGAGAACTGCCGCTTATTTGAGTCGCTGCATTCAGAAATCACCGAAAGATTGTCGGCGAAGCAGGCTCTTGATATGAGCGAAGCGCGCTTCCGTTCAATTTTTGAATTTACCACAGTGGGGATCAAAGTATTGGATTTGGAAGGAAAGATATTACAGACCAATTATGCTTTCCAATCTATGATTGGATACACGGAAGAAGAACTTGTTGGTAATCCCTTTTATAAGTTTTTGCACTTTGACGATGTTCATCGGGCTTCAAAACTATTCCACGATGCGAAAGTCAATGGTGCCTCTTATTTCCGCTTTGAGCACCGCGCCATTCATAAGGATCAATCCATTGTTTGGGTAAAAACCATCTTTACGGTGATCAAGGATGCAAACGATGGTCAGCGCCCGGCGTTTGTTGTTGGGATTCTGGAAAATATTACGGACCAGAAGCGGATTGAGCTGGAGATGGCAGAATTGAATAGCCGCCTGCAAAACAGCATGGAGCTCGAACGTCTGCGTTTGGCTCAGGAGCTTCATGATAACCCCATGCAATCCCTGTATAGTGCGATCTATCGAATTGAAGAATTGCGCGGTTCTGCCAACCCGGAATTAAAGGAAGGGTTGGGAGATGTCAAACAACATATCCAAAACGTACTACAGGACTTGCGCGCGACTGCCAAGGAACTTAGGCCACCTACTATTTTTAATTTCGGTCTTGAGAACGCCATCCGCTCGCACGCTAATGATGTTCTTGAGAAACACCCGAATCTAAGCATTTATCTTTCACTAGCTCATGATCGCCAGATCCTCCCGGAGAAAGTACGTTTGGCATTATTCCGTATCTTCCAGCAATCTCTCGCAAATGTCTTACGTCACGCAAAGGCAACCGAGGTTCGTGTCCGTTTCTCATTTGATGCTGAGGAGGCCCATCTTGAAATTACCGATAATGGTACCGGCTTTGAAGTCCCACATAATTGGATAGAGTTTGTGAGGCAGGGACACTATGGTTTGGCTGGCTCGGCAGAAAGAGCCAATGCGCTGGGTGGTAGCTTTAAAGTACAATCAAAACCTGGTGGCTCAACAACCATTCGAGTCACAATCCCCTGGAAAGACTCCGGCGACTAGAATGATGGAAACTACTAAACGAAAGAGTTAAACAATGGCAGATATCCGTGTTTTGATCGTAGATGATCATCCGATCATTTGTAAGGGAATTCATGACCTGCTCGCGCCAGCAGTGGGTATTACTGTGTTAGGCGAAGCGCATACCGGCGCAGAAGCATTGCAAAAAATTGATGAGTTAAAACCAGACGTTGTCCTCTTGGACATGAAACTGCCGGATATGAGTGGCGTTGAGATTATCAAGAGAGCCTATAAGCTTGGGAGCAATTCGCGCATTCTTGGGCTGAGTTCCTACAATGATCGGGAATTTATTTCCCAATTGCTTACCTATGGCGCTTCAGGGTATTTGTTGAAAGATGAAATGCCGGATGAGATCGTCAATGCTGTGCGGGGGGTGGCCCATGGGGAGGTGGGTTGGGTAAGCCGAAAGGTAGCTGCCTTGCTGAGTCAGATCCTGTTGAAGGAACAGGAGGGCGGTACTGAACTGACATCCCGGGAATTGGATGTGCTGAATCTGGTCGTGGATGGAAAAACTAATAACCAGATAGGAATTGCACTGGGAATCAGTGTAAAGACTGTCGAAAAACATCTGCATGCAATTTTTAGAAAGATGGGTGTGGTTTCTCGTGTGGAGGCAGCTATCCTGGCAGTACAGGAGAGCCTGGTGAAGAGGGAAAACATACATACAGGAGACAAATACCTCCAAGACTAGGGTTATTCCCCATTGTCCTTATTTTGAACTGCTGTAAACTTTACAAAGATGCTATGAATCTACACAGTCAGCCAAAAACGCGCTTCAAAGATGATACTGACGTACGAGCAGACAATCAAATAAGGGTATTGGTTGTTGACGACCATTCTGGCGTTCGAACGGGAATAAAAAACCTGTTGCAGAGCGCAAAGGACATGGTGATTGTAGGAGAAGGTGGGAATGGGGCAGAAGCAATAGAACTCGCTGCCACCCGGAAGCCTGATATCGTCTTACTCGATATCGAGCTGCCAGATCAGCGAGGGGATGCCGTTATGCGCCACATTCACAACACCCAGCCTGATATGAAAGTTCTGGCTGTCAGTTCATATAGTGACCGGGATTATATTCTCGGTATGCTGGAGAATGGCGCGGCTGGATACATTACAAAAGATGAAGCGCCCATGATGCTGGTGGATGCCATACGAAGCATCATTCGTAAAGGCATCAGTTGGTTTAGTCCGCGTGCTGTCAAGAACAGCGGTATACCCTCCATAGAGGAACAAACCCTGACCAAGCGTGAGGCTCAGATCCTGGAACAATTGGTCGTGGATCGATCCCCGCAGGAAATTGCTTCGTTTCTAAGCATGGATGTCGCACAGGTGGATAAATATTTGAAACTGCTGATGCGGAAGTTTGAAACCGAATCACTAAACTCACTAAAACATATTGCCCAACGGATTCTTTCAAGTCGCGGATCTTAAAGCAAAAAATAAATTAATCTGAAGCCAGAGATTTGACTACTAAAAAGTCATATCGCTGGCTTTTTAATATTTTAAACTAGGGGGTTACCTAAGTCAGTAGGTACATCCCCCATTGATATAAGCAAATCTAACTTTTATAGTATGCAGAGAGTACTACGGACAGTACACACCTATAAATGAACATTTACACATTGCTGGATATTGAATAAGGATACTTCGGAGGTAGAAATGACACTCACTGGAATCTTAGTGCTTCTGTTGATCGCTGGTATTGTTGGTGGTCTGGGTCAGGCAATTTCAGGCTACTCCTTCGGGGGTTGTCTGATGTCGATCATTGTCGGATTTGTTGGCGCCTATGTAGGAGTGTGGCTGGCGGGTCAACTTGGCTTGCCAGAGCTTTTCACTATAAACATAGAAGGTCAAGCTTTCCCAATCGTTTGGGGCGTTATCGGCTCAGCCATCTTGTCCTTAATCCTTGGTCTGTTTACAAGCAGACGAGGCTTGGTATAAAGACACTCCTAAAGGAGGTGCCACATGACTCTCGATAGAGACCAAATCGATCGCCAAAAAAGAGTTGTTGTTCAACAAACTGGTGACCATGTGCATGAAGAACATGTTGTTCAAAATGTCAACCTTGAGTATAGGGAGGCGCTTTACAAAGTTTCTCAGTTCATCTGGTTGCTGTTCGGTGCCCTGGAAGCCTTGCTTGGAATCAGAGTGATTCTGATGCTGATTGGCGCGAATACCGGAAGTTTTTTCACGACGCTTGTGTATCAGTTGAGTAATTTGTTCCTCTGGCCGTTTCAAAACATTGTGGCCAACCCGGCTTTCCAGAATCATGTCCTGGAGATCACTTCCATCATTGCGATGATTGTCTATCCTTTGATTGGCTGGGCCATCGTTCGCTTGATCTGGGTGCTTTTTTATCGGGCACCGAGTAGTGAAGTGACTACCTATGATAGAGAAACGCATTAAATAATGATAGAAAGTCACCTGTCTGTTTTGGGTCATTTCCGAACAAACACAGGAGATTAACTGGCGGCTTCTTACAACGTTTGGGATAGAGATGCCAATAAGCTAGGGAAGGGAGGCACTCCCAGAGAGGAGGTTGATTCACAGGTTACGTTGAACGCCGTCTAACCGAGAAAGAAAATAGCTGTAAGAAAAGGAGAAATAAAATGAATCGAAATGTATTAGAAGGCAAATGGATGCAGTTACGAGGTGCAGTCCGTGAGAAATGGGGTGACCTGACAGACGACGATTTGGATCAAATCTCTGGCAAACGCGATAAGCTGGCCGGTGTGCTCCAGGAGAGATACGGCTACTCAGAGATAGAAGCCAACCGAGAAATCGATGACTTTCTAACGAACTGGGACGACAACACCTAAGTGTTTGAAAGCTTGTTAAACATTCGCCAGAGGGGAAAACTCTCCTCTGGCGAATAAAAATTTAGAAAAGGAGAAAGCTTATGAGTACCATTCTATTAATTATCTTGGTTCTGTTAGTACTGGGTGCGCTGCCCGTATGGCCCTATAGCCGCAGTTGGGGGTACGGTGGCAGCGGGATTGTTGGGTTCCTCTTACTCCTGGTGATCCTTGGCTTGCTGTTCAAATGGTTCTAGCAGTGCCGAAAACATGGATGATAGTGCTGGTACTAACAGGCGTTTTTCTTGTCGCCTGTGGTACCAGCCGGACAGATGTACCGGCTACCCAAGTGAACCCGGATCTGGAAAATGTTTTGCCGCCGGATGTTGCTCTTAATGTCCAGAATCAGATTAGTCAAAATCTTGGCGTAGCAGTAGCGAATATAAAAATTACAAATGTGGAAAAGATGGATTGGCCTAATGGTTGCCTAGGTCTCCCACAGGGGGACGAGGTTTGTACGGAGGCAATTACTCCCGGTTGGTTACTGACATTTAATATTGATGGGAAGGAATCTAAATATCGTGTCGACAAAACCGGGACAATTATTCGTCAAGAACCATGAGAACTTCTACATCTGAAGAAGTAACCACGTGGACCACGAGTCAGGTTATTTTTGCGACGATCTTTGTGGTCTGCGTCTTTTTAACGTTCTGGTTGTTATTCAGCCTGCGCATTGTGTTGTTCCTGTTTTTTGTTGCGATCGTACTCGGGACAGCCATACGGCCGGCCGTAGAATGGCTCCACCGACGCGGAATTTCCCGAGCAGTAGGGGTTATTATTATTTATGTTCTAATTGCTGCTCTTGTGAGTGGCATGCTGGCACTTGTGCTGCCTCTGGTCGCGGACCAAATAACCCAGATTACTCAAAATTTGCCTCAATATTATACGAATTTTCGTGAAGCACTGATCAATTCAAGCAATCGCTTATTACAAAATATTGGCT
>DATFQC010000546.1:0-6434 GCA_035264425.1 Anaerolineales bacterium | reverse complement strand
AGAGATTGTTAGCCTCTCGGTGGTCACAACTCTCTTGCACGCGGGCGTGAAAGTGATGAACATGATCACTGAACTGCCGCGTCATCAGTTGTATTTGCCTCTCTTCCTGCCTGCCAAGATCTTTTATGCTGACCTTCTGGCGCGCACTTCCATTTTGACGAACAAACGCGTCACAAATATTTTGGGTCGTCAACGCCTGGAACGGATCGAAGTTACGGATCTGGATTCGGGAAAGACTGAAGTGATCGAATGTGATACGCTTGTTTTCACAGGGGATTGGATCCCGGAGAATGAACTGGCGCGAAGGGGAGGTGTGGAAACGGGTCAGCCCTCTTTTGGTCCACAAGTGGATTCGCTATTCCGCACATCTCAGCCTGGAATCTTCGCGGCAGGGAACTTACTGCGTGGAGTGGAAACCGCGGATTGGGCGGCACTTGAAGGACGACGCGCGGCACGCTCCATTAACCGGTATTTGAAAAACGCCGAATGGTCAGCGAGCAGGCTCGAGGTCCAGCCAGAAGCCCCAGTGGCATGGGTTTATCCAAATGTGCTCAGTCCGGATATCCCGGTGGACGGATTCCGATTTTGGTCAAAAGAGTTTAGAAAGAACGCAACGTTACAACTAAAGCAGGGCAAGCGTGTTTTGTATGAAAAAAACATCGGTTGGCTGAAAGCAAATGTCGCCTTGAACCTGGCGAGCGCTTGGATTGACAACGTGGATTTTAGCAAAGAGTCTGTAAAACTTGTCATACAGCCCTGAGTTATGGTAAAGTTCATGCAGCAAGCCGAAGACGCAAATTTACGACAAAGGACTATGTCAGGGTGTATGCCAAGGGGAGAGTCTTTTGTGGTGAGACAAAATTGGAGACAATATGAAGATTGCGCTCGTCATCGGTTCGACCATTTCCACGATTAAAGATGAAGTCATACGCGGGCGAAAGCTCCTCATCGTTCGCAATGCAGATACAACTGGCAACCCAACGGGGGAGCCTTATATCGCCGTGGATACCGTCAGCGCGGGCACTGGGGATTTAGTGATGGTTACCGATGGTTCGTCTGCCCGTTATACCGATCAGACCACGAACACGCCGGTCGACGCGGTCATTGTCGGCGTCATTGACTCGCTCGAAATGAGCGGTACGGTCACTTATAGGAAATAATGAATTCAAACCCTAACGGTCGCAAGGACCAGTAGGGTTTTATGCTTATCATGGCCGACTCCCGTGACCTCCTCTCCGTTGGCGTGGATGTGGGTACCACCACCACACAAATTATATTTTCACGCCTCAATTTACAGGATGTCTCGCGGCCCGGCCAAATCCCACGTATTAATATTACCGATCGAAAAGTGATTTATCAGAGTCCGATTGTGTTTACACCCTTGATTGATTTTGAAACCATCGACGCGGATAAGTTGAATGAGATCGTGCGGCGTGAATATTCCACCGCTGGCATTGACCCGAGTCAGGTGGAGACGGGTGCCGTCATCATTACAGGCGAGACCGCCAAGAAAAAAAATGCGGATGAAATCTTAAGAGCACTATCGGGCCTGGCTGGTGAGTTCGTTGTCAGTGTGGCCGGACCAAATGTCGAAAGTTTGATCGCGGGGAAGGGCGCAGGCGCAGCCGACTATTCTCAGAAAAATTACGCGACCGTCACAAATGTTGATATCGGTGGCGGCAGCGCGAACAGCGCGACCTTTCGAAGCGGAAATCTCATTGGCGCAGCAGCCATGAACTATGGTGGGCGCATCCTGGAGATTGAGAATTCCACAGGACGTGTCAGGCATATTGCCGAACCCGCCAAGCACATTCTGAATGATATTGGCTTTAATTTGAATGTAGGTGATGCACCTTCGCTTGATGATTTAAAGCGCTTCACGGACCGCATGGCAGACATGACAGTTGAATTGATCGAAGGCACCTCCTCATCCCTCGCACAAAAGATTTATCTTACGCCACCTGTGGGTGAGTCGGGTAACGGTTCGGTGTTGATGTTCTCGGGCGGCATTGGACATTATTTCTATAATCCAATCCCCATTAATTCTGTGAGTGATG
Organism: Anaerolineales bacterium; assembly: GCA_035264425.1. Lineage (GTDB taxonomy): Bacteria > Chloroflexota > Anaerolineae > Anaerolineales > Villigracilaceae > Defluviilinea. The sequence continues at coordinate 4,377 of DATFQC010000546.1, read as the reverse complement.
CAACGATTCATGATGATGTGGGTCCGTTGCTGGCCGAGTCGTTGCGTAAGCATACGGCGTGGAATAAATACACAATTGTGCCACCGTCAGAGACGGTGCGCGCGACAGTGCTTGGCGCCAGCACACAGACCGTGACCTTATCCGGCTCGACGATTTGGGCCGAGCGCGAGATTTTGCCCTTGAAGAATGTACCTGTGACTAGGCCCACGCTCCCGGCCTCCCTGGAGCCGGCTTCCGTTTCGAGGAGCATCACAGAGGCTGTGAATCGCTGGGACGTCAATCTTGCCACGGATCCATTTGCCATTGCACTCGAGCTCGATAAGTCATTAGACTATGAATCGCTTACACAATTGGCAAATGGATTAAATAATTTTGCAAATACCATGCCAGGCGATAGACCGCTCATCGCCATTATCGAAAGGGACTACGCTCAGGCGCTCGGTCAGACGGTTAAGGGACTCGCTCCCTCCCGTGCCTTGTTAGTGATTGATCAAGTTGGCTTATCTGAAGGCGATTACATTGACATTGGTACCCCGCTCATGGACGGACGCGTTGTCCCGCTGAGCGTCAAGACATTAATTTTTTATCATTAATAGATAAACCCGCTGGTTGAGTAGCAGTGCTTGTCTGCCGTATCGAAACAGGAATAGCAAATAGTCGAAAAATGAAAACAGGCTTGCAATTAGATGAATTTTTCAGCGCACTTTTTCCCTTTGTGCTTCTTCGTACCCTTCGTGGTTAAAAGGTAATTATTATGCTCCTCAGAACGAAACTGCATGGCAAGACCTACGAATTCCCTGATATCCGCCTCCTGATGGGCAAAGCCAACGAGGAGAAATCCGGTGATCGGCTCGCGGGTGTTGGCGCGGAGACCGCCGCAGAGCGCGTGGCCGCGAAACTCGTGCTTGCAGAAGTCCCGCTGTGGGTACTGCGTGAAAACCCTGCGGTGCCCTATGATCAGGATGAAGTCACGCGCGTCATTCAGGATGCTGTTGATCCGTCCATTTATAACGAAATCAAAGACTGGACGGTGGGGGAGTTCCGTGAATGGATCCTCGCAGATACAACCTCTGCCGACATGATTCGTCGCATCTCGAATGGCCTGACTTCCGAAATGGTTTCGGCGGTCACGAAGCTGATGTCTAATTTGGATCTGATGTACGGCGCGAAGAAGATGCCGGTCTCAGCACATTGCAATAACACCATTGGTTCCCCAGGTACGTTATCTTCCCGCAATCAACCCAATCACCCCACGGACTCACCCGAGGGCATTCGAGCCGAAATTCACGAAGGTTTATCGTATGGTTCGGGCGACTCAGTGATTGGCATCAATCCTGTGGATGACTCCTATGGTTCCGTTGCCCGTCTGCTCGACATGACCTATGATGTCATCAAAACCTGGAACATTCCCACGCAAAATTGTTTACTCTCGCATGTCACAACGCAGATGAAGTGCATGGAGTCAGGCTCGCCGGTTGGACTGGTTTTCCAATCCATTGCGGGTTCACAGAAAGGAAATGACTCCTTTGGCATTTCGGTGGGCATGATCGATGAAGCCTACGAGATGGCGAAGAAGTATTGTTTTCCCAAAGGCCCCAACTACATGTACTTTGAAACCGGTCAAGGCTCCGCGCTGTCTGCCGATGCGCACAACGGCTGGGATCAGCTCACACTGGAGGCCCGCAACTATGGTCTGGCGAAACGCTGGCATCCTTATCAGGTCAATACGGTGGTTGGTTTTATTGGTCCTGAATATCTCTATGACGCCCGCCAGATCCAACGGGCGGGACTCGAAGATCACTTCATGGGCAAACTGACAGGCATCCCGATGGGCTGTGACGCCTGTTACACCAATCACGCCCGCGCCGACCAGAACGCTATTGAGAACCTGGCGGTGATGCTCACGGCGGCTGGCTGCAACTACTTCATGGGTGTGCCGATGGGCGACGACTCGATGCTTTCATATCAATGTACATCGTTCCACGATGCACCCACATTACGTCAACTTTTCAAGCTGCGTCCTGCGCCCGAATTCGAAAAATGGATGGTCGATCTGGGCTTGATGAAAGATGGCATCCTCACTGAAAAAGCGGGTGACCCGTCCTTCTTCTTAAAACGATAATATGTAGTAACGACTTCAGTCGTTACTACAGGAGATACTATTTATGGATGATGCCAAACTTGCCGCAATTGTAGATGCGATCGTACGCGAGCTGCAGTCTTCTGGAGCAGTGCGGACCGCCGCTCCCGCTTCCGCGTCAGCCGCGCCTGCCTCCACTTCGACAGCTACCTCCTCAGCCGTTCCTGTTAAACCGCGCACTGGGACATCAACCACTACCCTCAGCATTGACCTCCCCGACCCGACTCTCAATGAATATCGATACAAACCCCGCGTCAAGAACCCCAAGGATGCAAGCGGTGTGAAGGCGCTGGTTGAATCCACAACCGCACGGATCGGTGTAGGACGCGCCGGTCCACGCTACAACACGGCCTCGCTTCTTTTATTTCAAGGCGATCATGCCGTAACTCAGGACGCCCTCTATCGCGACGTTGATCAAAAACTTCTGGACGAATTCAATTTGTTTACCGTACAGACCAAAGTCACAGGTGGCAAACAGGAATATTTATTGCGACCCGACCTCGGGCGTTTGCTTGGTGACGATGCCAAGCGCACCATTAATGAGAAATGTCAGAAGAACGTAAATATTCAACTTGTTGTTGGTGATGGGCTCTCGGCCGCGGCGGTGGAAGCAAATCTGCGCCAGATATTTCCTGTCATCAAACAAGGCACACAAACTGCAGGACTTACATTTGGCACGCCCTTCTTCATCAAGTATGCGCGTGTAGGTGTGATGAACGATGTTGGCGAACTCATCAAGCCTGATGTAGTTATTTTATTGATTGGTGAACGCCCGGGACTTGGTCGAGCCGAGTCCATGAGCGCGTATATGGGTTATAAACCCAAATATGGTGACACGGATGCCGACCGCGACGTGGTATGCAATATCTTCGAGAACGGTGGCACCAATCCGCTTGAGGGGGGTGCGTTTGTTGTACAGATCGCCCAGAAGATGCGCAAGAACCAGGCTTCTGGTGTAAAGTTGAAGATGATAAAGTAAGAAGTACTTTTGCAAATTGGTGGTCTCGACCAACCACCCAGGAAGAAATCCAAAATATGGCAATCCTCGATCCGCTTTACGGCACTCCGCTCGCAGTGCAGCTCATCCCGCAAATAGACCGCAACTTTGCGGAACAACTCAAACTGCGGGATGATCAACGTTCCATCGGCCTGCTTAGCGTGGATAATGATGACGCGACCTATACCGCCATTGATGAAGCGACCAAAATGGCGGATGTGGAAGTAGTGTACGCGCGATCCTTTTATGCTGGCGCCAGGCATACCTCGGGAAAATGGTCAGGGGAGATCATGGCGATTCTCGCCGGACCAGACCCGGCTGAAGTTAGGGCCGGCCTCAATGCCGCAGTGGATTACATCAGGACTAAGGCGATCTGGTATTCTGCAAATGACGATGACTCGATTGCCTTTTTCCCACATGTCATTTCGAGGACTGGATCGTATCTGTCGGGCGTCTGCAATATTCCGCAAGGATCACCGATCGCGTATCTCGTCGCAACGCCGAATGAAGGTTTGGTTGCACTGGATGCGGCGCTCAAATCCGCAGATGTCACCATCGTTGCCTTGACCATGCCACCGTCTGAAACGAACTACATGGGCGTGATGCTTACCGGTGATCAGCCTGCCTGCCGAGCCGCGGCAATGGCATTTCAAAATAAAGTGTTAGAGGTAGCAAGTAATCCGATCAATTTTTGAGGCTAACATGTCATTAAGGAAATCCTATGGCAGATTTTGACAACGATCTTCAATCCATTCAAGAAGCCCGCACCTTGGCAACCCAGGCGCGGGAGGCGCAACGCCAATTTCTTAAAGCCACGCAACCCGAAGTGGACCGTATCTGCGCAGCGATGGCGCAAGCCGCGGCGGATGCGGCGGTAACCCTTGGAAAAATGGCAAGTGAAGAGACAGGTTATGGAGTACCAGAACACAAGACATTAAAGAATCTATTATCATCGCAATTATTATGGGAAGCGATCAAGGACATTCCAACCGTGGGCGTCATTCGCAGCGATTCCCAAAAGCACACGTACGATATTGCGTGGCCCATGGGTGTGGTCGCGGCACTGACTCCCAGCACGAACCCAACGTCCACGACAATGTATAAGACGCTGATTTCCGTGAAGGCGAAAAATGCAATTGTTGTGGCGCCCCATCCGTTTGCGGCAAAGTGCTGTGCCGAAACAATTCGTATCATGGCGGAAGCTGGGGAACGGGCGGGGATGCCTAAGGGGCTTATCTCC
>DATFQC010000545.1:0-9274 GCA_035264425.1 Anaerolineales bacterium | reverse complement strand
GCTTCTTCACAGCCAATTTTTGTCCCTGTAAAACGAAGCCTCTCACGGAGGAGGGCTGAAAGGGTCTCACCCGGGATCGATTCAAGTAAATATTGTTTGCCATTCACAGAAAAATTTATGTTTGACATACCATTAATCCTGTTCTGCGCGCTTCCACGCGGTTTCAAATGTATCGCTGAATAATCCGCCAACGATATGCTTTCGATAATCGGAACTGGCGCGGCGGGCGCTGGTACGGAATTTGGCCTGCTCAAGCAACGATTCGATAGTACGGGTAACTATTTCGTCGTTAAGGGGTTGGCCGCGTAGTGTCTTTTCTGCTTCTGTGGCGCGGAAGGGAGTTGTACCACTGGGTCCAACGGAGATACGAATACTATTTACGATATCCTTCTCGCGTTCGAGCCAGACCGCGCAGTTCAAGATGGGAAGGGCAACTCCCTGCGGACGCATGATGCGCTTGAAACAGGAAGCTTGTCCTTTTTTGGTTTGAGGGAGATAAAAGCCGACAATGAGTTCTTCGCCTTTTTTGAGCGCGGATTTGCCCGGCCCGAGGAATAATGAGGGGAAAGGCACGCGCCATACTCCTGAAAGGCTAACAATCTCAACTTGCGCGTCGAGGGCGGTCAGGGCAATAGTCCCGTCAGCCGCGGGTAGGGCGTGCGCCGCATTGCCTCCGAGTGTGGCAACGTTACGAACCTGCGGGCCCGCAATCAAATTACAGGCTTCGATCAATGCCTGGGCGTGCGTACCAGCCAGAGGATCCAGAACGATGCGATTGGCCGGGATGGCAGCGCCGATGTAGAGTTCTTCGCCTCTTAATTCGAGAGTGTTCATCTCCGGGACGAACGTCAGATCAATTAATGTGTGTATGGGAGCATGGTGGCCTTGTTTTAAGTCAAGCAACAAATCTGTTCCTCCTGCGATGGGTAAGGCAGGACCAGAAGCAGATGTGAGGGCTTGAATTGCCTCCGTGACAGAAGCCGGCCGTTTATATTCTTGCCAAAGGTTCATGGTGGTTACCTCTTTCTGAGACGGCGGCACTTTTCGATGGGCTGAAACCCAACGCCGCGGACTGGATTCGGTACGAACCCGTCCAGCGACCACCGAACCAATGGATCTGTATTTTACTGCTTAAGTAGACAAATTAGGTAATATTTAAATAACTTTTTGCGAATGACATTAGACTTGCGAAGTTTTTACGGTTGCTTCTTCCGGATGGACACCCGCCATGAGCAGGCCGAGCTTTTCCGGGGTGGCGCTTTCACGCGGGACAATATCCATGATCTGGCCTTCGTAGATGACTGCGATCCGATCGGAGAGTGCCAGGATCTCATCCAGATCTTCAGAGATGAGCATGATGGCCGCGCCTTTCCGTCGCTGTTCGAGCAATTGTTCACGCACGTATTCGGTCGCGCCAATATCGAGACCGCGGGTTGGTTGCGCAGCCACGATCACGCGCGGATTACGAGAGAGCTCACGTGCCAGAACTACTTTTTGGATGTTCCCGCCGGAAAGATTTTTTGCCAGAGTATCGCGGGAAGGCGTTTTGACATGAAATTTTGCAATCAACTCATCGGCATGCCCGGAAATACCGCGCAAGTTTAAAAAACCAGACCGCGAATAGGGCTGCTTATGATGTTCACGCAGAATCATGTTCTCTGCAATGGTGAAGTTTTTGATCATGCCATCCCGCATGCGCTCTTCAGGGATGTAGGAAAGCATGCGCTGCGTCAAATCCGCGGGCGCAAAACCTGTCACATCTTCGCTCTCAAGAGTCACGCGTCCGCTTGTGATTTTTCGAAGACCTGTAATTGATTCCGCCAACTCACGTTGACCATTGCCAGACACACCGGCAATACCAAGAATTTCGCCAGAACACAGTTCCAGGCTGACGTTACTTAAGCCCGGTGTACCAAGATCGCTTCCACACGAAACCTGGTCCAGCTGCAGGCGGCATTCGCCAAGCTTCGTGAGGCCACGATCTGGGATAAAACCAATTTCACGTCCCACCATCCAGTTGGCAAGGATTTGCTTCGTAATTTCGGAGGTGAGGCGCGTGCCAATTTTGCGTCCATCACGCAGGACCGTGACACGATTGCTGATTTCAACCACTTCATGCAATTTATGCGAGATGAAGATCAGTGCATGTCCATCCCTGACCATTTGGTGCATGATCGTAAATAGTTCATCGACTTCCTGAGGGGTGAGGACCGCCGTTGGCTCATCGAGAATAAGCAGGGCCGCGCCGCGATAAAGAGCCTTGATGATTTCAACACGCTGTTGCTGACCAACAGACAATTGCCAGACGTAGGCATTCGGGTCAATTTTCAGACCATAGATTTTAGCCAGTTCTAGAATACGTTTTGACACGCGGTCAAGGTCTGTGAGCAGACCCCGTGAGGATGGCAATCCCAGGGCAACATTTTCCGCAACCGTCAGACTGGGGACCAACATGAAATGCTGATGGATCATGCCAATGCCCAAACCAATGGCATCAGTCGGTGAGGCAATCGTGACCGGCTGATCGTTGATTCGAATCTCCCCTTCATCTGGATGATACAAACCGTATAGGATTTTCATCAATGTGCTTTTGCCCGCACCGTTCTCCCCCAAAAGTGCATGGACTTCACCAGCCTTCACATCAAAGTCCACCTGGTCATTGGCAAGCACACCAGGGAATCTCTTGGAAATCCCGCGCAGTTCAAGGTTATCGATCCGGGCCTGACCAGAAGGAAGTTTGTTCGAATCAGTCATCGCGCCATCCTGAATTCATAAGGGTCTGACCAATCTTGAAGATCGGCCAGACCCTTATCCTAATTACGGCAGAGTGATGGTAATTGTTCCGTCAGTGATTCCCTTAATAGTTGTTTCGGCCAATGCTTGAGCATCAGCAGCCACATTGCTATCCGGGTTGAATTCAATGACCTCACCACCATTCGCAAGATCCGCCTTGAAAGATTTTCCACCAAGGGTACCACTCTGAATAAGAGCGATCATTTCCTTGAGGATGCCTTCCCAGTGATAGACCTGGCTGGCCACCACGATGGAAGGTGCCAAAGAGGTCTGGTTGGATTGCGTACCAAACCATAGCACATTGCTGTCTTTGGCTTTGCCGATTGCACCTACCACCATTTGAGCAGTTCCAGTCAATACATCTGCACCAGCAGAAATATGGGTATTGGCAGCTTCCGCAGCCAGAGCAGTATCTGAGAAGGAACCAATGTAGTTAACGTTTACCTTCGCATCCGGCTTCACGGAAAGAACGCCAGCCTTGAAACCATCCACGTACAACTTAGCATCCCCGGTTTCAATCGGGCCAACGACACCGATCACATTGCTCTTGCTTAGGGTTGCAGCCATCGCGCCATTGACAAAGCCGCCTTCCTGAGAGGCAGCTTCATAGGCAAAGATATTCGGCTGACCAAACGTATCCACGGTGGTGCCCCAGGCAAAGCTGGTCTTGGGGAAGTCCGGAGCAATTTCCTGCAGGGATGAGCCATACTGTGAACCATGCGCAATGATCAAGTTATAGCCTTGTGAGGCATAATCCCGAATGGCGGCAGCCGCATCGTCCACCACAAACATATTTTCAGAAAAAACGAACTGGAATTGATCCGCGCCCATTTCTTCCTGAACGCGCATCAGAGCATCATACATGCTTTGGCTAAACGCCAAATCATTCTTGGCACTCGGCATAACAACAGCCACTTTGAAAGGCTCAGCAGCGGAGGCTTGGGTGGCAGCTGGCGCTTCCGTAACTGCCGGTGCTTCTGTAGGCTGCGCCGGGGCTTCCGTGGCTACAGGTGCGGGAGCCTGAGTAGCAGCGGGTGTCCCACAGGCACTCAATACAACGGATAGAGCAAGTAGTAGAGTCAGGAACCATGCAAACTTTTTCATTTTCTTCTCCTTGAAGAGATATGGATCCAAAATGCGACGATGGGCTTCGATGGTAGAAGCAGAACACAGTGGAGCTGGCACCTCCTATTGAAAAATCAGTTTTCCCTTTCAAAGGATTTTGTCAATGCAGATGGAGCACGAACTCTTGAAACGGTCGCTACCAACACCAAAATTGTCAAAACGTACGGCATCATGACTGCAATATCAGATGGAACAGGAATCCCTAAAACCTGAATCCATAATTGGAGTGAGTTGATCATGCTAAACAGTAGCGCACCCGCCAAAACGCCGAGTGGACGCCATGCACCAAAGTAGACAAGGGCTACTGCGATAAAGCCTAGCCCACTCGTCATATTTTGTTGAAAGACATTCAATAAAGCAATGGAAAGCGATGCGCCCGCAATTCCGGAGAGAGCTCCACCGAGGATGATCGTAAAATAACGGATCTTCGCCACGCTCACCCCAACTGAATCAGCCGCATCCGGGTTTTCTCCCACCGATCGGATCTTTAATCCCAAAGTGGTTTTGTTCAAAACGAACCATGCGACCGGAACAAGCAGGTAGGCCCCATAGACCAGTAAATTTTGTTTGAAGAAAATTTCTCCAAGCCCGGGAATATCACTCAGGCCTGGAATATAAATGGCTTGAAAACCTTTAACGGTCTCTACCCGGCCTAACAATTTCTGAAAAAGTAAATCACTCATCCCTAAACCGAAGAGATAGAAACCAATGCCGCTGATTCCCTGCTCAGCATGCAGATTGACGGTTACGAAGGCCATGGCTACCCCCATGATTACACCAACAATCATCGCAGTCAATACACCCAGCCCAAGATTTCCTGTGGTAAACGTCACGTAAAAGGCGGCAAACGCGCCTAAAAGCATTTGACCTTCCACACCCAGGTTAAGCACGCCACTCTTTTGGCCAAAGGTTTCTCCAATGGCCGCGTATAAGTAGGGAGTAGCCAGCCGAATTCCAGAGGCCAGAATGCCAACCAAGACAGTCACAGAAAAAAGTTCAGAGATCATGGTACTGTCTCCATATGCTCTAATTTTTCTTTATTCGTAGGAGGGGCAGATCCTTCATCATGGATGATGATGGCTAATCTTCGCTGTTGCCTTCTTCGCCGCCAAATCTCACTGCTCACTACGAAGACAACGACCAAACCATTCAGTGCAGTCACCAATGCCGAGGGAACCTGCATCATCCTTTGCATGCTATTGGCACCCACTAAAAGCGCTCCAAACAGGATCGCCGCAGGAATTGACCAGATCGGATGCAACTGACCAAACAAAGCTGCCACAATACCATTGAACCCGGCACTCCCGGTAAAACCGGAAGCAGAGCCGTCGGTGATCATGCGATAATTCACGCCATACACCTGAATCGCTCCGGCTAGACCTGCAAACGCGCCACTGAGCAATAAAGCCATCACGATATAACGAGGCACTTTAATCCCGGCATAACGCGAGGCTTGGGCATTCTGTCCCACAGCGCGGATGCGATAACCAAGTGTGGTGCGCCACAAGAGAATATAAACAAGGATTGCGAGCACAACCGCGATCAACGCACCCAAATGTAGACGAGTCGGAGCCAGGCGAGGCAAGCGGAAAACTTCCGACAAGCGGGCAGTTTGCGGGATCTTGGAGGCCAGCTGGGCCTGGGAGGGGTCGATCAGCGGGCCGCGCAGCAGGAAATTCATTAATTGCACGGCAATGGCATTCATCATCACGGTGCTTAAGATTTCATTGACATTGAAATAGGCTTTAAGAAAACCGGGAATGCCGCCCCAAACGGCGCCCCCTAAAAATCCTGCGATCATGGCCAGGGTAATTACCAGCCAGCCGGGCAGACTTGTGAACGTCAGCCCTACCCAGGTAGCGAAGATCGCACCGATGATCATCTGACCTTCCCCACCGATATTGATGACATCACCCCGAAACGAGATACAGATCCCAATCCCGATCAGCAGCAAAGGCGTGGCTTTAACCAATGTTTCTGCAAAGGCATTGGTACTGCCAAAAGCACCTTGCCAGAGTGCTTTGTATGCCTCGATGGGATTGACCTTCAAAAAGAGCAGCATGACTGCTCCCAAAGCTAGCGCTGCCAGCGTGGCAAACACTGGCAGAAGCCCATCAATTAGACGAGAGACCCAATCGCTTTGAAATACCTTTTTCATGGCAGTACGGTCACTCCTGTTTTTTCAGTATACAGGAAGCACTGGAAAGTTGTCAGACAGTTTGTAATGGAAATCGTATGATAATTGTCCGTAATCACACCGTTATAAAAAAACCTGAATTGACAATCGCGTGATCATCAGCTCAGGTCAACCTCCGTCTACTCATTCCGCTTATGTGTCTGAAGCATTATTCCATCTACTTTCCGCGTTCCCCACGGATATAGGGATTGCCTAAGGCAGCTGGTGCGCCAAGTCGCTTGCGGATGGCTTCGCGCGAGCCAATCACCAGCACAATCACCGTAAATGCATAAGGGAGCATCTGCAGGAAAAATCCCAGATAAGGATCGTAATAAAAGGGATTTTTCAATCCTAACAACAAGGTAGGACCTTGAATATCCAAGATAAGGCGGCGGAGCGCCCCGAAGGCGTATGACCCGACCGCAGCCCGGACGGGGTCCCATTGAGCAAAGATCACCAACCCGACCGCGATCCAGCCCTGTCCTCCGGTCGTGAGTTCACTAAACCAGCCCGGAGACACCGCGAGGCTGATCGTAGCGCCACTCAGCCCTGCCAGCAAGCCACCCACGAAGACATACAGATAGCGCATCCGAAAGACATTAATACCAAGTGCATCCGCCGCGGATGGATACTCACCGATCGCGCGCAGATGAAGGCCACCCCGCGTGCGGTTGATGTAGTACCACGCCAGAGGTGTGAGCAGATAACCGATATACACGAGCACACTTTGATTCTTAAAAAAGATGGGCCCAAGGATTGGAATTTGCGAAAGAAGCGGAATGGAGAAATTCGGCATGAGCGAAACGGTTCCCGCCTTGCTCAGACCTTCGCCTAAGACAAGGCTAATGCCGGTACCTAAGAAGGTAAGCGCCAGCCCACTGACGACCTGATCCGCCTGTAATGTGATGACGATAAAGGCATGGATCTGGCTGAGCAAACCGGCAACGAACATTGCTGCCAGCACTCCCATCCATGGATTACCTGTCTTGATGGTCACACTGAAAGCGGTCATGGCGCCGATGAGCATCATGCCTTCCACCCCAAGATTCAGTACACCCGAACGTTCTGCCAACACTTCCCCCAGCGCGGCAAATAATAAAACCGTCCCGCTTGCAACCCCTGCTTGTAGAATCGTGATGGGATCCATGAATTACTCCTCCACATCCGCGCGCGCCAAACGCACCCGGTAGCGCAGCAGGAAGTCACTTGCAATCAGGCAGACGAGAATAATTCCCTGGATCATTTTCGGCACGCCCGAGGGCTGGATTTCACGTCCCGCTAAAATCAGCGCCCCGAACAAAACCGAAACAAGGATGATAACGATCGGATTTAACTTTGCAAGCCAGGCGACAATAATTCCTGTAAAGCCATAACCGGCCGCAATGGGTGATGTCTGTAAGCGGTGAACAACACCTGCTACCTCGCTCATCCCACCCAACCCTGCCAGCGCACCAGAAAGCATCATTACGTAAACAATATTCCGCATAATGCTGATGCCCGCATATTGGGCCGCCCGCGCATTATCACCGATCAAACGGATCTCATAGCCCCAACGGCTACGATAGACAATGAACCAAAGAGCAATCGCGGCGAGGATTCCGAGCACCAGGCCGCCGTGAGTTGTCAGGCCGCGGAAGAGTGGCACCACTTTCCCGTAATCTGTCAAACGCGGCAACCAGGCAGTCTCAGGGAATTTTGTGGTCATCTGGAAGCCACCTTCGGTCCAGACCGCGAATACCCAGAAGTTCACCCATGAAATCGCCACGTAGTTCAACATCAGTGTGCTGATGATCTCATTTACATTAAACTTCGCCTTCAGATAGCCCGGGATGAATCCCCAGACCGCGCCCGCAGCCATTCCCGCCAGGGCCATCACGGGAATGAACAACCAGCGTGATGTTTCCGGAGGCAAAATTGGCACAAGCGCAATCGCGCTGGCGCCCCAGGCACCCATGATAAATTGCCCTTCTGCGCCAATGTTCCACAACTTCATGCGGAAGGCAATCGAGCAGGCGAGTGCTGTCAAAAGGATTGGTGTTGCCTTCACAATCGTGTCAGATAACACACCAATGTCGCCGAAGGAGGCCCGCGCGATATGCACATAGGAAGCCCATGGATTGCCGCCGGCGATCACGATCACGATTCCACCCAGGATCAATGCCAGGATGATCGCTCCTACTGAGACAGCAGCGGGATACCAGGCAGGTGGTTCATCCAACCGAGGTTCGAGCTTGATCCGATAAGAGGCACGTGGTTTTTTAGCTACAGCGGATTCAGTCATGCGAGGCGACTCCCTCTTTTTGGATTTGGTCCAACGGCGTACCAGTCATCATCAAGCCGATCGCTTCGATCAGGCCTTCATCGGGTTCTGCTGATCTGACTTTTACCTCACCCATGATCTTCCCCTCATAGATCACGTAGACTCGGTCACTCAGTGATAACAGTTCTTCCAACTCTTCAGAGACCAGCAGCACTGCGGCACCCGCCTCGCGCTGGGTCAGCAATAGGCGGTGGACCCCTTCGATCGCACCGACGTCCAACCCGCGGGTAGGTTGGACTGCGACCATGAAGTTTGGATTCCCTGATATTTCACGGGCCAGGATCACACGTTGTAAATTCCCACCCGATAAGAGTCTAACGGGTGTATTGACCGTCGGCACAACAATGTCATAGGCCTGCTTGAGTTCTTTGGCAAAATTCGTCGCTACGGTCATATCCAGCAAACCACCTTTTGAAATGGGTGGCTTGCGATACTTCTTCATAATGACATTATCTGTCACGCTTAAGTTTGGCGCGGAGCCAACATGCGTGCGGTCTTCCGGCACATACGCCATGCCATGTTGAATGCCGTACAATGTATCGCGGTTGTTAACCTTATCTCCATTCAACATCACGTCGCCCTGGATACACTTACGCAAGCCGGTAATGACTTGTGACAGTTCATTTTGTCCATTACCGGCGACACCTGCCAAACCAACGATCTCACCGGCGCGCACATGGAGTGAGAGGCCGCGCAGGGCTGGCAATCCCTTATCGTTATCGGCGTGGACATTCTTCACATCGAGGATAACCTCGCCCGGTTGTTTCGGTTTTTTATCCACAAAGAAGACGACTTCCCGTCCCACCATTAAACGTGCAAGCTCCTGGCGCGTGACCCCTTTGGTTGATACCCCCGAGGCC
>DATFQC010000544.1:0-2941 GCA_035264425.1 Anaerolineales bacterium | reverse complement strand
CCAATTTGAATGAATTCTATAATTGCCGCCCGCGCAGGCGGAATAAACATCAGGCTCGAGAATAAAATCAAGATAATGGTCAGCGACCATGCTAGCCGCCGGGAAATGAACCGAGGAGCTGCGGCGCGGCGCAGGCCGGTCATTACGGATCCGGCAATATTAGGCGTGCGCGGATAATTCAATTCCTGCGCGAGGAAGTGGAGCTGCTTTTCAAAGAGTTCTTGTTGCAACACGTCCCTATGGCCACCTTGCGGCTTGTTACGCTCGTTCATGCATCGTTTCCTTCCGACCCATCGCGGGGTTCGGCGAGAACAGGAAAATCCTGTTGAATAATTCCGCGCAGCCGATCCAGCGCCCGACTCAGTCGTGATTTGACCGTACCCTCCGCAATCTTGAGAACCTCAGCCGTTTCCGCAACGGAAAGGTCGAGGAAATAACGTAAATAAACAATTTGTTGATCGGGAACGCTCAAGGTTTGAACAGCCTTCCAAAGGTGACTGGCCTCCATATGGCGCGTGCTTCTCTCTTCAATGCTAGCAGAAGAGACAGGCTCATTGCGAAACGCGCGTGTCAGGGCAGATAAATATCTCCCTGCCGAACGCCGGCGGTTGCTTGCCAGGTTCGAGGCAATACGTAGCAGCCACGGGCGGAGCGGACGCGTTGTATCAAAACGCTTCAGATGATTCCAGGCGCGCAAAAATGTTTCCTGGGCAATATCTTCCGCGTCGTCAGGGTCGCCAAGGAGTAAGTAGGACAGCCGGAAAACCGCCTCCTGATGTGCCAGCACCAGTGGTTCCCAGGCCGTCGCATCGCCATTTGCGGCGTGACGGATTAGAGTAGATTCATCCAATCAAGCCTCTCCGGAGAGGTCCTTCATTCTTATGGAAATACACCTATCGAGGGCAGTCGGTTCCGCCCTACCATGCATGCTTTTAAGCTTCAATCTAATAGTAACAGAAGCCACTCATGCCAGGACCCGTGTGTCTAAAGCTTACTCAAGTTTGATGAAATTTGTGCCGTTTTACACAAAGAGTTTAGTAGGGTATCCCCTCTAAAGTAGTCATTGACCTCCCTTTTGTTTGCTCTTACAATATTATTATGATGTTAATGTCTGCTGGATTTTTTCGGCCAGATCATGACCCTCCGCAAAGTGATTTTCTGCGTTTGCTGTTTTAGTGTTACTTAATTTCTAATCATATTCGGAGGAAAAATAAAATGCCTACCCCGTTTATTTCAAAACGTGCCCCCATTTATACAGACATTCCAGATGAAAAGTGGAATGATTGGCGATGGCAGTTAAGCCATCGCCTCAATTCTGTGGAAGAGATCGAAAAAATTCTGCCGCTGAACGAGTCTGAACGCAAGGCGCTTCAGACTAGCGGTTTGTTCCGTGTGGATATCACTCCCTACTTTATCTCGTTGATAGACCCGAATGATCCCGATGACCCGATCCGCAAGCAGGTGATTCCTCTTTCAGAAGAGATGCAATCCTTTACCGCGATGATGGAGGATTCTCTTGCAGAAGATCGGCATTCTCCTGTGCCAGGGCTTGTCCACCGCTACCCGGACAGAGTTCTTATGCTGGTAACAACTCAATGCGCGTCGTATTGTCGTTATTGCACGCGTTCGCGCATTGTCGGCGATCCCGGACAGACCTTCTCACGCCAGGAGTTCGAGCTGCAGATCGAGTATCTTAAACGCACACCCCAGGTGCGCGACGTACTGCTCTCTGGTGGCGATCCGCTTGTACTGGCCCCCAAGATCCTTGAAGAGATCCTCAGACGCTTACGAGAGATTCCGCATATCGAAATTGTCCGGATTGGCTCACGCGTGCCTGTGTTTATGCCTATGCGTATCACACAGGAATTATGCGATATGCTTGCAAAATATCATCCCCTCTGGCTCAATATTCACGTGAATCACTCCAGCGAAATTTCGTTGGAACTCGAACAAGCCTGTGACCGTCTTACACGCGTAGGGATTCCGCTTGGAAACCAGTCCGTGCTTCTGGCGGGCGTGAACGACAATGTCCATATCCAGCGCAAACTGGTGCAGGATCTTGTCCGCATCCGCGTGCGCCCGTATTATCTTTACCAGTGTGACTTGGTGGAAGGCGCAGGTCATTTCCGGACTCCCGTTGCAAAAGGCATAGAGATCATGGAAGGCCTGCGCGGGCATACCTCCGGTTACGCGGTGCCGCAGTATATCGTGGATGCCCCGGGCGGCGGCGGAAAAATTCCGGTGATGCCAAACTATTTGTTAAGTATGTCCGATCACAAAATTATTTTACGCAACTTTGAAGGTTATGTGGCCACCTATGAAGAGCCAACGGATTATCTCCCGAGCGATGCCGCGAAATTCAAAGGCGAAAAACGACCGGAGCCGGGTCAGGAAGGTATTTCGGGCCTGCTGGAGGGTGAGGAGATGTTCATCAAGCCGGAAGGCTTTGACGAAGTCCACGATCGCCATGGCATCCAACACCGCCTCAAAGATGAAAAGAAATGGCAGCCTCTTGGAATTGGTGCCGGTCCCCACTCTGAGGAAACTCGAAGCGTGAGTGAAACAGCCCCGGATGGTCAGACCCCAGAGTTGCTCGACACGAAAGAATAAGATAAGAAACAAAGGAGAAAAGTATGAGTCTATCGAAGAAAAACATCCTGCTCTTTGCAATGGCAATGATCGTTCTGCTCTCGGCCTGTCAGCCCGCCCAGCCTACCCAAAATCCTAGTGATACTGCCAACCAGGTCGCGACCTCGGTCGCGTTGACGGTCGCCGCGCAGAATGCACTGACTCAAGCTGCTCCAACTCTTGTTCCTCAAGCGACGAATACCACGCTTCCAACTCAGACGGAAGTGGGTACTCTCCCCTCCCCGACACCTGTTCTTCCGACAGTAACCGCAGTCGTGCTCGCTTCTCCTACGGTTGTATCCAGCGGAGGTGG
>DATFQC010000543.1:0-4078 GCA_035264425.1 Anaerolineales bacterium | reverse complement strand
TTCGACCCGACTCCTTCGCTTAAGGGACCAAGCACCTTATCCAAGAGAGACACATTATGCTGAAGTGCGGCCAGCGTCCCGTCGGGGATGTCAAAAGCCGTGGGTTGACTCGGCGCTTTGGTGGAAGCCTCTTCGCCGATTTGATTGACAATCACTGGATGATCATCCGGGTAGGGCGGAAAAAGTTCTGTGACTTGTTCGGGTGTAAGTGTTTTTAGCAGAATAGCGCGTTGGATGTCCTCATCCATGCTGGCGCGCAAATCCCAAGCGAGTGCCTTTGCCCAGGCCAGCGTGTTGAGGGGTGTCCATTGTTCGATTTTGTAATCCGGGCTCAATAATTTAAGAATGGAATATTCCAGGCTGACGGCATCCCCATCATGATCCTTAAGATAAGCGTTTACACCTTCCGCATAGGAGGTCAGGATGGCTTTGGATTCGCCTGTAAAAGCCTGATACTCCTGTTCGGATCTTCTGCGCCAGCCAAGTGTGGTGAGGAACTTATCCGTATCTACGGAGCTCTTGCCGAACATCTCCGCCGTTCTGCCTTCTCCCACGTGACGGTAGAAGTCCATTTGCCAGAAGCGGTCCTGGGCATGGATATAGCCTTGTGCAAAGAACAAGTCATGGGAAGTTGTTGCGTAAATATGTGGGATTCCCATCTTGTCGCGATAAATATTCACGGGTGCATTAAGTCCCTCGAGTTGGATTTCTCCGTCAATTTTGGGAAAGGATTTCGGCGCAACGGTATTGGGTAAATAGCTCTTAAAATAATACGCGCCCCCAGCACCTAAAATGAGAACAAGAATGACGATGACGCTCAATCCCCGCAATAGAAATTTACCAATTCTTTTCATTGTTCCTCCGGCGAACGTGTCTGACACACTACTGTAGAACACACTTCTTTAAGGAAAGAGACGCTCGTAGACGAACGCCTCTTTTGGCTGATGTCATTGCGAGGAGAAGCAACGACGAAGCAATGACATGCTATTTGATATTTCCGAGTAAACGCGGGAACCAATACCAAATTAAATCTGCTACAGGTTTGCCGTAGACGGAGGCGGACTTATCCTGCAGGGCAACCGGCGCAAAATAGCCGCGGCTGATCACTCCATTGATCCAGGTTCGCGAGTTAATGGCATTGAACATGGCATCGTAAATATCCACTTGTTGCTGTAGATCCAGATTGACGGTGTTCAAGTCTGCGTTGGGACGGCTGAGCGCTGTCCAATACAAACAACTTCCACTGCCATTTGGAATACAGCCGGTAGCCGAATAGTTGGAGGCCGGATAAGACAGCCCAATGATGAAAGGTTTGTTCACCTGAACCTGAGTGGGCGACATATTGGTATCGAGTAGGCGTCCGGCTTCCGCAAACATGTCCGCCTTGTTAGGGCTGGACTGATCGCTTAATTTCACGAACCATAGCCAATACACGGCATCTGTGTTTTTTAGGATATTGATCGGCGCAAAGATCACACTATTGTCATAAGGGAGCGCGAAGATGACACTGCCCCGAAAGTGCTGTCGGATTTCTGTAATGATGTTTAGCCAGCGTGTTTCTGCATCCGCAGGGACTCCGCTGGCACTGCCATTCACCAGCGTCCCAGCCGGGAGAGCAGGGGCGATCCAGTCTCCACCGATGGTCAACGCCTGAGCGCCGGAGAGAGTCGCCAGATCCGCATTTTGAATGACAAACGCCCGGTAGTGATCGAACCAGTTATCCCACCAGCCAGCGTCGCGCGGGGCGCTGTTCCAGAAATCATTAGCATTCGTCTGGAAGCGCGGCTGAGGAAACAAAGCCACATTTAGATTCAGTGTCCGGGCCTGGGTGACCGATGTGACGGTATCAGACCAGAACGCATCCGCACCGGGCTGCTCGGAAAAGATCAGCGGATTATTGCGCGCATAGGTCCATGAGGGGGTCAGGAATACCCAGTTGGAGCCGATCGCCTGGATATTTTTCAGAGCATTCTGGATAAACGTTGGCGTGTTGGGTTCATAATAGGATTGGAATTCAACGCCAGCCATAAAGCCGGTGCCACGTGAGGGAATATTCGTGGCTACAAGGGACGGACTGCCTGATTTTTGTGGCCACGCCCATTCGTTGACGGTATCGAAAATTTCCTGCGGCGCCAGGCTGGGAGTGACAATGTGGCCGCGCGAACTGGGTCCCACTGTTTGCGAGTCATCGGCTGAGTTACACTGCGCGTTACGGCAATATCGATAGCCAAATGACCCCACAATGTTCAGGGGCCCATAAAGCTTGTAAGCCCATTGATTTGTGCCAGTCGCCCACATTGGGATGGGTGGTGTCCATCCATAGGGATTGAATTGGATATAAATGATGTCGCCGGTCGGCGTGTTTTTTGGCACCGTTACCTGGAATAGAATCGGTGCATTTGGCCCCGCCTGCCAGGACTGTACCACGTCCGTCACGGTCATGTTTTGGGGCGGAACGATCAGATGACGAGTCATATATTGACCCGCAGCTGTGAACTCGGAATTCCAAAAACCGTCTCCCAGTGTGTATTTGTATTGAATGTCTGCGCCAGCGGGTAGAAACAACGAGACTGAATATCTTCCATCCGGCAAGGGGCTGAGTTGCGGCATGCGATCTGCTACCATGCTCAAGCCACCAGGTAAATCAGAGAATGTATCCCCCAACTGGAGCAAATTTCCAGCAATGCGCAAGGGCACATTTTGCTGCGTTCCGGCGGGTACAGAAACGGTGAAAATAATATTCACGAGTTGGGCAGGCTTCAGGCGTACGTCCACAGGCGTGCTTTGGTTTTCAGCAACGGTCGCGCCCTGTTGAAAAGTCTGATAGGCTCCATCCAGTGCGTAAGCCACAAAGTTATGATTTCCTCCGCGTAACCCGATCAATTGAAAACGTCCGGCTGAATCGCTCTGTGTCTGAACGCCACCAGCGGTCACCAAAATATCAGGGATCGGCACGCCAGTGTCAGAATTGATAACGGTGCCAAAAATGTTGCCAGAAAGCGTACTCACCGCTTTATCAGCCCAACTGTTCACCGTATCCACTACCTGGGTGGGACCGCTCACCTGCAACAGCCGATAGCGAATCCCTGCATCCAGATTTGTATCTTCATCGACGCGCGCCGCGCCGCGCCGCACATAGCGATATTTTAATAATGCCTGATCCGGGATGGCCAGTGTGGCAGTATAGGTAATTGTATCCACCGCGGTCATTGGATAATCAACAGGGTTTAAGGCAAGCCCGGTCACTTCATCCAGAATGCTAAGAGAAAGGGCTTCATTCCCCCCCAGGGGATCAGGCAGGCGCACGGTAAATGTGACCTGCGCCCGCGGCAAATCAGTAGGTGTAGGACCTGTAGGGAGATTTGTATTCGATGGGCTGGCTGTTGGGAATGTTGGCCATTTGATAAGAGAAATGGCACAAGCCTGACTACTTAGCGCAGGAACAAGGGTGAATAATAATAGGCGACGCGAAAAAGCAGGACGTGATTTCATAGTCTCTCCTCAATGCTTTGCACGACAATGTTTGCTCAGTCCAGGCCTGAGCCCTTCGACCGTGCTCAGGACAAGCTCGGCTCCATCAAACAGATGTTTCCATCTCTGACAGGTTTCGTCTTCGCCCGGCGTAGGCGATATAACTCAACCCAATACTGACAAAGTATAACAAGGACATCGGAAGCATCACAAGACCCATGTTGACAGGGTCAATGGTCGGCGTGATGATGGCAGCAACGATCGCAATAATGACGATGGCCAGTCTCCATTGCTGCAGCAGAACTTGCGGCTTCACCAACCCAATAGATGTGAGAATATAAATTACCAGAGGAAATTCAAAGAATAGCCCAATCCATAGCATGAGGTTGGTCACAAAACCGAAGTAATTGTTAGCAGTCCAGGCCTGAGGAATTTTTGTGAAGTTTGCCAGCCAGGGCAGGGCAGGGGGCAAAAGCAAATAATAGGTGCAAGCCAGTCCCATTAAAAAGAGAAGGGTCGCCAGTGGAATCCCAAGCAGGCCCATTTTACGGTCCCGTGGTTTTAGACCGGGCGCGGCGAAAAGCCATAACTCAAAGGCGATGTAAGG
>DATFQC010000542.1:0-2336 GCA_035264425.1 Anaerolineales bacterium | reverse complement strand
CAGGTGTTGCTGGATGTTTTAAGTTTTGCTCAAAAGGAAGGATTCCAAATCCTGGGACTGATTAAGAGCCCTTTGTTGGGGCCGAAAGGGAATGCTGAATTTTTGGTTTGGTTAGGGCAAGGGGATATTAAAATAGACATCCACGAACTGGTGGATAAGGTTTTGGCGTCCAACGGCTCCTGAGCCCTGTAACTTCCCTGAGGCATCGCTCAGAACCTCTCTGGTAAAATTCGTGCATGTCCCCATCGTCTGAAACCGATTTCAATGTTCATCATCCACAACCGCTGCTCATCGTTATCTCAGGACCTTCGGGCGCGGGAAAAGACACCGTAATGCAGCGTATGAAGGAGCGTGGACTGCCCTTCCATTTTGTTGTCACTGCCACCACTCGTCCCCAGCGCACCAATGAAATTCATGGGAGGGATTACTGGTTCGTTTCGAAGGAAGAGTTTGCACGCATGATCGACGAAGATGAGTTGATCGAGCATGCGATCGTCTATGGTGATTACAAGGGCATTCCCAAACAGCAGGTGCGTGTGGCACTGGCCAGTGGCATGGATGTGGTGATGCGCGTGGATGTGCAAGGTGCAGAGTCCGTCCGCAGGATGGCACGTCAGGCTCTGATGATCTTCATCACTACCGAGAGTGAAAAGGATTTGGTGCATCGTCTTGAAACGCGTAAGACGGAGACAGCGGATTCGCTGGCTCTTCGCATCGCTACTGCACGCAAGGAACTAAACCGTGTGGAAGCGTTTGACTATGTAATCGTAAATCGAGAATATCATCTGGATGAAACGGTGGACACGATTCGCGCAATTATTGATGCGGAACATCATCGCGTGCATCCACGAAAGGTAGCGTTGTGAACGAATTTCCTTCAACGTCTGATTCTTCGACGCCCTCAGCGCCTTCCGGGCAGGTTCATCAACCTACGCCCGAGTCTGTTCGCGTGCCGATGCCGCGTTCTGCTCCTTATGTGACGTACTCCATCATCGGCGTCACAGCTCTGGTCTATGTACTGCAACTGGCCAGCCAGGCGCTTGTTCAAACAGATATCCCCGTCGCGTTGTTTGCCAAAGCCAATGACCTGATCCGCGCCGGTCAGCTATGGCGTCTTCTGACCCCCGCCCTGGTACACGGATCTCTCGCGCATATTGGTTTCAATATGTATGCCTTGTTTTCATTCGGGTCGGGCCTCGAACGGCACTTTGGGCGGAAGCGCTTTCTATTGCTTTATCTGCTGGGTGCGTTCACGGGAAATGTAATGTCCTTTTTGTTCTCACCTGGCTACTCAGTTGGCGCTTCAACTGCCATCTTCGGCCTGCTTGGCGCGGAGGGCGTGTTCCTGATTCAGAACCGCAAGCTGTTCGCGGGACAGTTCAGGAGCGCGATTGGAAACATTATCTTTATCGCGGCGATCAACTTATTTATCATTGGGTCTTTGCCCGGCATCGACAATTGGGGGCATATCGGTGGCTTGTTGGGTGGATTGATCTTTACTTCATTTGCCGGTCCCCTATGGGAAATTGAAGGAATCTCTCCTACCTACCACCTTGTGGATAAACGGCCCTTGCGCGAAGTGATCATCGGGGCAGCAACGGTGGTATTGATCTTTGGGGGGCTGGCGATGTGGGGGATGATACGGTAGAAATAAACCCGTTGGTAGCAATCACTACTATCGAGAATGCTTTCGATGTGGACGACGCTTGAAATTATTCTGGGTCTTCTCAGTATAGCACTTGTATTTGTGGGGATAAGCTTTCGATCCCTTTGTGGAGAAATGCTGGGATTGCCTGCTTGGGGCTGACTTCCATAGTTATTGGGTGGCAAGCGATCATTACCCGCCGTATCGTCCTCGGCCGACGGCGTCGCGGCAGCCGACAAACCTATACGGGTCTCGCCGCCATTTTACAAGGTGTTGAATTCAATCTGTTGGGATTGTTCCTGATCATTATTGCCATCATGCTCTATGAAAACCTGAATGCTCACGAACTGGCGTTGCAAATGGCTCTGCATCCCGGGTTGCCGCTCATGGTGTTTGGGATACTTTGCCTGATACAGTCAGTGATTGCTTTGATCGGTCCGCTTGACTCACAGGAGGGTCCGCGCTGGACGCTGCTCATAGGTTGGCTGGCCCGTTTCTTGCCAGGCATCCTTCTGATTCTCATCGGCGTACTCATGACTGGATTAAGTGTGTTCGAAATCCTCGCGCCAAATGTATTTGACAAGATGGGTGGAGGATTTCTGGAAGCTTTATACGGAATTAAATAATTAGCATGAATTCACCTTTGATGAATTCCTGCTGTAAATTTTTTAAAGCGCTAACTATTCCTTTA
>DATFQC010000541.1:0-3702 GCA_035264425.1 Anaerolineales bacterium | reverse complement strand
CATGTACATAAAGCCGATGAGATGACCCCAGGTTCCCTCGGTGGGGTGATACCAGAATGTGTAAATGGTTGCCCAGGCAAAGAAATAACCGTGATATTTACGGGCGATCTGGATGAACCCCTCTTTGAATTTGAAATTCTTGCCGAAGATTAGTCCGCGGCGCGGCGTCTCAAAGAGAATGATGATCATCAACATCACTGCCACCGAGCCCTGCGCGGTCACTTCCGGTACGTCCTGGGCCAGTCCGTCATAAAAGAACTGGGTCTGAAGGATATGCAAAATGATGAAGATGAAATGAGTAGCGATCATTGCCCAGTTGAACCAGCGCAATTGATTGCGGAACCACGGCTGTTCACGCTGGGCAAAATAAAGGATCGCCCATACGATGAGATTGTGAGTCAGATACCCGGCCCAGGCGGTTAGGCGCGCGATCGTCTCGGGTTCCCTTAATTGCCAGGGATAATAGAATGGGATCCCTGTGTGCCCCACAATGGGAAAGCCGGATAAATTCGCGGCAGTCAATCCGATCACAGCTGTGAAGGTGGCTGAGATGAAAACCCCCGGCAGAATATAAGTTAGGAATGGTTTGGCTTTTTCAGCTTGCATGATTATGATTCCGCTGATCCTTTTAGTTTCTCAACTTCCGACGCCAGCCATTCATAGATTGGCTGGCCTTGTCCATTGAGATTTTGGTTGACAGCTTGTGAGTAGGTTTGCATAAAGTGGATCAGTTGATCTTCGGAGGGGCCATGTGCCCGAAGCAGTCCTTTTAGCCAATCGATTTCGGTGGAGACATGGGATAGATCCCCCAGTTGTAGGGCCGCAGAAATGTTTTCTCCAAGGAAATAAATCCCGGTCTTAATCGCTTCGGGTGAAATGGAAAGCGGCTCCATTAATTCCTTGAAGGTCAATTCGATCTGTGTCCGTTTGGAAATATAAGCGTCGTGCGTTGCGACGTAGATCGGCGAGGCGGCCTTGGATGGCTGTCTCTTTACTTTTTCATTCAAGAGCAATTCGATGTTCTCCACGGAAGTGGACAGAACATTTCCCAGGTAATGCCCCGGGATCGATTCGACCAAACTGGGGTGAACACTGAAGATTCGTCCGCCAAAGGCCACGGGAACGTTATGACTCGAGAGCATCAGGGCAGCTTGTTGAAGGGTGGCTGCAGTAATGAGCTGCTGGGCCACCAGCACCACGAGATCAGCTTTGACGTTTTCGATCGTGTTCGAAAATTGCTTTGCCGGAACATTGGCTCCCAGGTAAATAACGTTGAGTCCCCGGCGCCGAAGGAAGAGCGCCAGGAGCAATGGGATGAGCGCATGCCATTCCTCAGGCGGGCAGCCCACAATGACGGTCTGTTTGCGCGTGGGTGCCGGAGCAGCACTTAACAACGCATCCAGCCTGCGGACAGCGAGACTGGACGCAAAGTGTTCTTGGTGGACGCTGGCACGGTTTTCGTACCAGAGCGTGCCGATCTCCGATAATCCTTTTTGCAAAATCTCGATACACACCGCTTCCACCGGGAACATCGAAAACGCCTGGTTCAATATCTGCTCAGAGGTCGATTCGCTGAAGTTCAAGCTGGCCTCGATCCAATGGGCGCGGAATTCATCCAGCGTTGTCGCCGATTGATATTGGGCAGAAGTCATTGAGGTTGAGGGGACGGCCGGTTGAGTGGAGCCTGCCAGAGGGTCAAGCCCCGAGGCGATTTGTTCCTTCCACATATCCACTGCGCGGGAGATCGAAAACCCTTCTTCCTGGCGTTTCATCAACCATTTGATCGTTTCGATATCTCGCTGTGAGTAAAGACGATGACCACCCGCAGTGCGCTGTGGGACAGGCAATCCATAGCGGCGCTCCCAGGCGCGCAGGGCATCGGCGTTGAGACCGGTTTCTTTGAGAACAACTTTGAGGTTGAAAGCGGGCGTTGTGCTGACCATAGATTTCCTTTTGAGTTAGGTCCGTGCTTCTGCGAGCACGTTGACCATGTTTTGTACAGATATTGTACCTGTTTCTTTCAGAATACGCTCTGTGGTCAGTTGGGCGGAGAGCAACACGATCGGCAAGCCTGTGCCGGGATGGGTGGAGGCACCTGTGAAATAAAGGTTCTTGTACTCTTTGTGACGATTCTGCGGGCGCAGATATCCTACCTGCCAGAAGTTGTGACTCAGCCCAAATGCCGCGCCCTTTTCGAGGTTAAAACGGTCTTTCCAGACGTTGGGCTGATACACAATCTCAAACTTGATATGCTCTTTGAGATCCTCTGCCCCCAGTTCTTTGGCGAGGCGAGTGAACACGGTTTCGCGCGCCCGGTTGACGAGGGCTTCCCAATCCTGTTCAGAACGCGCGTCGAGATGTCCAACAGGAACAAGCACATACAACGTCTCCTGGCCTTTTGGCGCGGCGGCCGGGTCCGTCCGTGCCGGAGCGTGGACATAAAACGAAGGTACCTCAGGCAGGGTGTGATCTTTGAAGATTTGGTCAAAGGAGGCTTTGTAATCGCCACCAAGGAATACGTTGTGATGAGCGATTTGCGGGTATTCCTTGTCTACGCCCCAATAGAACATGATCGTCGAGCAGGTGTAGAGCTTTTTCTCGAGCTTCTTGGCTTCGTTATTTTTGGGTAACAATTCCTTGTAAATATAAGGAAGATCAGCATTCCCAACAAAGATATCTGCAATAAGCTCGCGACCATCTTCTATAATGGCGGATTTGATCTTTCCTCTTTCCTCTTTCATCTTTTTCACCGGCGCATTGTAAATAAACTTCACGCCCAACTTTTCGGCGATCTTTACCAGCGCTTGTATCCCAGCATACATCCCTCCGACAGGATACCAAACTCCTTCGGCGAGTTCTGTATATTGCAGCAGGGAGTAGGTGGCTGGCGCGTCGTAAGGACTTAATCCCAGATACATGTTCTGGAAAGTAAACGCGGCTTTGAGCCGTTCATCCTGGAAGAAGCGACCGGTGTTGGCATAGTGTTTTTTGAGCGCCTTGAGCTGGAACAGGAGGGGGAGGTTTCGGAGCGAGAAATATTCGAAGAGGTTGTAGAAGTTACGTCCCACAAATTTTTCGACAGACATTTTGTAATGCTTGTTTCCCTCTGCAATGTAATTCAAGAAACCTGTAAAAGCAGTCTTTTCCACTTTTTCGAGCTGGGTTTGCATTTCACCGATATTGGAAGTCAATTCCAACTGCAAACCATCGTCAAAATGGACTTTATAGGTGGGGTCAATTCGCTTAAGCTGGAGATGATTGCTCATTCGTTCACCGAGCGCGGCAAACGTCTCCTCCCAAATTTCAGGCATCAGGAAAAGCGTCGGTCCGATATCGAAGCGATGACCCTCCCGGATGATCTGGTTGCAGCGTCCACCCGGAGTGGCTTCCTTTTCCAGAACAGTTACTTCATATCCATTTTTGGCAAGCCGGGCCGCGGTGGCGATCCCACCAATCCCAGCACCAATCACGAGAGCAGTTGGTTTTTGCATTGTTTCTCCTAAATTTATATCAAACATAAGGCTATTATACGCATTGTCCATTATTTGTCAATATTTATTCCGTAATACCTTGACAATGTGGACAAAACATGTACAATACCCTTATACTAATTTTGGAGGTTCAGTATGCAAGTCCAAGCCAATTGGGAAAATCAACTTCTCGCCCTCGCAGGCAATGTGCCTCATCCTCATACTCACCCTT
>DATFQC010000540.1:0-5979 GCA_035264425.1 Anaerolineales bacterium | reverse complement strand
TTTGAGCCTTATACAGAACGAGGTCTCTGGTATACCCCGATGCTGATGGACAAGTTGCTCTATAAAGGAATGTTGATCAAAAAACTCGCCTGGGGAGACGTTCCCATGACCATTATCAATACTCATATCATGGCAAACTATGTGGGCGATTGGGAGCGGCACGGACTGTACGCGCGTGTGGAGGAAAAGCAATTGCAGCAATTGGCAAAAACGGTACGACACCAATCAGCAGATTCCATCATCATTGTGGTTGGAGATTTTAATATCCCGCGCGGCAGCAAGCTGTATTACGATTTTCTCGCAAATTCAGGATTAACGGATCCACTTGCCGGAGATAACCGACCTACGCTTCGCACACCGCCCGGCGTTCCTTCTCGATATTCCTTGCCAATTGATTATGCATTTGTTCGAATACCGTCGACGTACTCCCTAAAGATAGATTGCGAATTTTGTTTTTCGAATAAATATCAGATCAGCCGCTGGCGCCATGATTATTTATCTGACCACAATGGGATTGAGATTCGAATGAGGAAAACCTAATGTAGGGTTTTCGTTACACTTGTACCCAGGAACTCAACCTACGTGAGTGGTGTATCAAGAGAGGAGAACCGGAATGACACTACTCACCCGCTTGCTCAAAATAATCCTTCTGCTGTCTGTGTTGACATCTTGCACGGCTTCAGCCTCTATAGTAAACACATCAGCGAGCCCCTGCCCCGTTACAGAACCTGTCTGGATCAAGCCACCTGAAGATGCTGCGATCTCCGATTCACCCGCATTTGGATATTACTTCGCAAATGAAGACCGCTCGATATTGGCATCCGCCTGGTGGATAGGCCAGGAAGATTATCAATTACATGTGACCGAAGAAGGCATCAAGCTGGGTTGGTTTCGACCTGGCGGAACACCCTTGAGGATTACTGGTCGGCGCCTCGATGCGAAGGCCCCGGCTCTCCAGGCTGACATTCCCGGCACGTATCCAACTCGATTTCAAGCAACAGGTATTTACTTTCCCACCGAAGGATGCTGGGAAGTGACTGCAGAAGCTGAGGATAGTGAACTGACTTTTGTCGTTTGGGTCGAGCCATGATGAGAATACAAGGATGCGCTTGGCTAGGAAAACGTTTACGCGATATCCACCCCTGTCGCACGCGCCAGCAATTTATGAATCAGCGCCGTGGGCAGAATCAGCAGAACATGCACCAGGGCGCTCAAGCCAAAGATGACTGCCACAGAACTGAGAAAATTAATGAGGCGAGGAGCAACATTACTTGCCATCCATGGCCCGGCACCGACCAATAAAGCAATCCCAATCAATACCCCAATGGAAATCACCAGTTCCAGCCAGGCATGACGGTCTGATTCGGAAGGCATCATGGTACTACTGACCGCAAACGCCAGATAGAACCACAAATAAAAATCCGGTACGCGCGGCAGAGTGCGTACCCCCAACCAGAATAAATCGAGCTGTCCGTTACGAAACGCATCCCACAACACACGCATTTGCAGATGGTAGACCGCTACATACGCGACAAACAGTGTTCCAACAATCAAGGGCGCGGCGCCAATTAATGAGTCACGCACAATATCTGATCTCATGGTTTCCACATAACCTAGCTGCAGACGTCCATCCGGCAGGGATTGCGGAAAGATGGAAAATTTGCCTGTCCGCACGCGTAATAGTTTCGCCATCACAAAATGACTCAACTCATGTAGAAATACCCCGGGCAAAAAGATCATCGAAAAGATCCCCATCGTCAATCTTGTGTCGCGCGTCATGATCAAAAATACGGCTTGTATTTCGCGATGCAAAAACCGCTGAAGCAATATCAGCGGCACGAGCATAAAAACAAACCAAACCAGACCGGAGAGTTGGGTCATGATTGGACGATGGATGATGGACAATTGACCATGGTCAACGGTCTATCGTCTATTGTCTAGCAGCAGCTTTTGTGATTGCTATAAATTCGTCTGGCTTGAGGCTTGCACCGCCAACTAGCGCGCCGTCAATATCAGGAAATGCAAAAAACTCGGACGCGTTAGAGGCAGTCACTGACCCGCCATATAGGATCCGGATCGCAGCAGCATTTTCTTCGCCGAACAAATCGCTCAACGCAGGGCGAATGACCTGCTGATGCACGTGATTGGCGTTCTCCCCGCTCGAAGCTTTTCCCGTACCAATCGCCCAGACCGGCTCATAGGCCACGATAATTTGCCGCGTGCTGGCGGAATCAACCGGATCAATTCCAGCCAGACCCACTTTAATTTGGCGACGAACAATTTCGGACGTCAGTCCGGCTTCGTACTGGTCCAGAGTTTCGCCTACACAAACGATGGGCGTGAGTCTGGCTTTGATCGCCGCAGAAACTTTTCGATTCACGGTCTCATCGGTCTCACCAAAATAGGTGCGGCGCTCGGAATGACCAATAACAACATAATCACAGAATTCTCTTATCATGCCCGGGGCGACTTCCCCTGTGAACGCGCCTTTCGCCTCCCAATACAAATTCTGCGCGCCGAGGCCAATGCCAGAGCCTTTAAGCATTTCGGATAAAAGTGGAATGGCAATAAAGGGAGGGCACAACACTTTTTCAACGTTGGCAATCTCTTGCAGCTTCGCACTCAGTATTGAGACCAGTTCGCGGGCTTCCGCGACGGTCTTGTTCATTTTCCAATTTCCGGCAACAAGTGGTGTACGCATGCAGGTTTCCTTTTCTTAAACACCAGGGCCACAATACTTGCACCGGCATGCAAGTGAGGAGCACGAAGGAAAAATTGTTTTCACCTTTGTATACTTCCCTGGCACCGTCCGCCAGGGCAGGTGTGTGCCCTTAGTGTTTGAACATTTCTATATTTTACTTATCCAGCAGTGCGGCAACGCCTGGCAATTCTTTTCCTTCCAGGAATTCAAGCGACGCGCCTCCGCCGGTGGAAACGTGCGTCATTTGTTTGGCAACGCCTGCTTTTTTCACCGCACTCGCCGAATCCCCGCCGCCAATCACAGTGGTCGCGCCGGAGTCAGCCAGTAAGCGCGCCAGTGCAAATGTACCCTCTGCGAATTTCGGCATCTCGAAGACACCTACCGGTCCGTTCCACACGATGAGCTTGGCGCCATTCAAGGCTTGTTTATAAAGCTCAAGTGTTTTCGGACCCACATCCATCATGCGCCAGCCGGCCGGAATTTTGTCGACGTCAACAGTTTGTGTGTTCGCTTCCGCGTCGAATTTATCGGCGATGACCGCATCCGCTGGCAGGATCAGTTTGTCATCCGATTTTCCCAGGATGGATTTGGCAGTTTCAACCGCCTCTTTTTCTACCAGGCTATCCTGCATATTGAGACCCCTGGCTGCCAAGAATGTATTCGCCATGCCGCCGCCGATGATTAATTTATCAGCCTGGGTAAGCAATGTCTCGACCACTAAGATCTTGTCGCTGATCTTTGCGCCACCCAGGATCGCGATGTATGGATGCTCGGGGTTCGCTACTGCACGCCCCAGGTATTCCAATTCCTGTTCCATGAGGAAACCGGAGACCGCGGGAAGAAATTGAGCGACTCCCTCTGTAGAGGAATGAGCACGATGAGCAGATCCAAAGGCGTCGTTAACATAGACGTCTCCCAGGGCAGCCATTTGCTTCGCCAGATCGAGATCATTTTTCTCTTCGCCCTTATGGAAGCGTGTGTTTTCGAGCATCAGGACTTCGCCAGGCTTAAGTTCCTTTGCCATCGCTTCCACTTCGGGGCCAACAGTATCCGGAGCCATCTTAACGGGAATCCCGAGATGGGAGGCTAAAACTTCAGCCGCGGCACGCAGGCTGAATTCCGGATCGGGACCGCCTTTCGGCCTGCCCAAATGACTCATCAGGATCACCGACGCGCCCTGATCCAGCACATACTTAATCGTGGGCAGTGAAGCTTTGATGCGCTTGTCATCGGTCACGTTGCCATCCTGCATTGGCACATTGAAGTCTACACGCATCAAGACGCGTTTGCCTTTGAGATCAATATCTTTTACAGTTTTCTTGTTCATGAATGCTCCGCAGGAAGATAAACAAGTACATACATAAACAGGTACACATGGATAAAATTGTGTACCTGTTTCCTTGTTTACCTTTGTACCTGTGTACTTTTACAGACTCTTTGCAACCATTGCTGTCAGATCAGCCGTGCGGCAGGCATAACCCCATTCGTTGTCATACCACGCGACGACTTTTACCATATTACCGATTACGAGCGTATCCATGGCGCTGTATACCGTGGAGTAATTGGTACCGCGCAGGTCGGTGGAGACTAACGGCTCATCGGTGACGTTCAGAATGCCCTTCATCGGACCTGCTGCATATTCAAGCATGGCATCCCGAATTTCTTCCTTGGAGGCTTCCTTGTTTAGCACCGCCGTGAAATCCACCACTGAGACAGTTGGGGTTGGGACACGGAATGCCATGCCACCAAATTTGCCTTTGAGTTCCGGGATGACCAGACCCACCGCTCTCGCCGCGCCGGTCTCTGACGGGACAATGTTTTGAGCCGCAGCGCGCGCGTCACGAAGATCCTTGGCACCAACATCCTGAAGTTTCTGTGAGTTGGTGTATGCATGTACGGTGGTCAGCATACCCTTTTCAATGCCAAACGTGTCGTTCAACACCTTGGCAACGGGCGCGAGACCGTTGGTAGTGCAGGATGCATTCGAGATGATATTATGCTTGGCAGGATCATATTTATCCTGGTTGACACCCAGCACAACGGTGATATCTTCATTCTTCGCCGGCGCTGAAATGATCACTTTCTTTGCGCCGCCGGATTCAATGTGAGCTTTGGATTTGTTGGCATCGGTAAAGAGACCTGTGCACTCCAGAACGATATCCACGCCCATGTCTTTCCACTTGATCGCGCCCGGGTCTTTCTCTGCAGTAACTTTAACTGTCTTGCCATCGATGACCAGATTGCCGTCACTGGCCTCGACTGTACCCGCATACTGCCCGTATGTGGAATCGTATTTCAACAGATGCGCATTGGTAGCAGGATCAAACAAGTCGTTCACTGCGACAACGTCCAGTTCGTCCGGGTGGCGTTCTTTGATCGTGCGAAACACCAAACGTCCAATTCGGCCAAAGCCGTTAATACCTACTTTTACAGCCATTTCAAACCTCCGAGATTTATTCCTTGTGATGAAGTATACAAAACATTTTATCACCCCTTTTCGCTAAAAGAATTTGACAAATGTAATATTATTATGTCAAAGGCCCGGTGTATTCATCGAGAATTTCAATCAGTGACCGCGCCAGCTTGGCCGAATCATGCCGCCACGGGTAGCTTGGATCGGATAAATCAAAACAGCGGACGCGTCCATCGGACAGCGTCTTTTCATCCGCGCGCACCCATTGCGAATCCGCGTTAAGCTGACCCTCATAATTTTCATTGCACAAAATAATGTCAAATAGATTATCCCCCACATGTTCTTCCAACGCCCGTGTGTGGTCATAGCATGAATACATATCTGTTTCGCCCGATTGTGTCGCAAGATTACAGATGTATACCTTGAGCGCCCGGCTGGCGTTGATTGCACCCAACAAATCAGGTACAAGCAGGTTAGGCAGGAGACTTGTATATAAACTGCCCGGACCTACAACAATCATATCCGCATTGAGGATGGCATTCAACGTAGGTGGAAAGGCCGGCGCATCATTAGGTTCCAGCCACACCCTGCGGACACTACCCGCCATCTGAGGGATGCGACTCTCCCCCTGCACCCGAACCTGATTCAACACATTGGGGAGTTGCATATCTGCAACAAGTCTCACATTATGCAAGGTGGAGGGAAGGACTCGTCCGCTGACCGATAAAACCCTGCCTGATTCAGAGATGGCTTCTTCAAAGCTGCCGGTGATCTCAGCCAGCGCGGTAATAAACAAATTGCCGAAGGAATGTCCATCCAGGCCGTCCAAGCCGCTAAATCGATAGCGGAACAACTGGGTAAGCAT
>DATFQC010000539.1:0-3691 GCA_035264425.1 Anaerolineales bacterium | reverse complement strand
AAACAGGGACACGATTTATCTTTATATCAAAACGAAAACGTAATTCGGTTCATCGCAGGCAAGGAGGTGAACATATCATTTCACATCCATAAATACGAAGCTCTAAAAAAGGATCATGTAATTTTATATTGCGAGGGTTGTGGATCCAGGTTAGATGTACCGGGTTTATCTATTGATGATGCGCAAGTATACATAGATCAATATTTCTCAAATACGGGCTATGCTTATATTGCATAACCCATCCTTGGCCGCGTAAACGACCGACCACTCCCCTACCCCTCTTCGCCCGCCATGACAAGGGCACCGGCAAAAAGATCAAGCCCATCACACCGACAACTGGTCGCAACATTGTGGCCGAACGAGTAAAACAGACATTAGGGAATGAGGCAGAAGGACGTATCACCCCCACTCTCTCAGGCATTATTTCGTCTCGACCATTTTACGTGCTTCAGGTAATCTCAAACTTGCACAGGCACTGGCTCGGCACGAGAATATTCAAATCATACAGCGCTATGCTCAAATCAATGATGATGAATTGGACGAAGGCTATTACGAAATCTTTGAGAACAAGTGAAAGGCCCGGTCCTGCTATACATGGATTTGTTAGATAATTTGTTTGTAAAGAAAACTAAATTTATGATAAAAATAGAGCTGTAAACTGTTTTATATTTGAATTTCATGGGGCAAGGATAGAAAAGGGAATGATCACAAATATAACGAATCTATATGTTGAACGCATCGATGCTCTGACCGGGTGTGCAAATTTATTATCCTTTTTGGAAACCGCTTCCGCACGTCTCAATTCAAAATTAGATTCTGCCTTCTCGCTGCTACTCATCGATCTCAATAATTTCATGACATTCAACAGCGAACATGGACGTGAACAGGGTGATTCTGTCTTGCATTGGGTCAGCATCGTCCTGCGAGATACTGGTTTGCCAGTCTATCGGATTGGTGGCGATGAGTTTCTGGTCTTATTTGATGGAGAAAAATCCGAGGCCTATGAAAAGCTCGCTCAATCGGTATTTGAACGATTGAACCGGGAAAGCAAACAATTTGGTCTGACAAACCCGGCGTCTGTGATGTTAATCCACTTTCAGAGTGAAAAACTGGAAATCGCCGATCTGTGGACCGCCATCAGCGATGCTTTATTTGATGCAAAAATATTCGGTAAACAGGGATTTCTAGTCAATACGTATACTCATGCCTCTGCGATCAACAATTATCAATTACGAGTGATCAATATGCTGACGGAACGTCTGCTTTCTTTCGCTACTCGTTTGGAGGCCACCCATCAGATCGCCTATCTGGACCCTGTGACACAATTACCCAACAGCATCGCCGCCGAAAGGGAAATGAAACGCGCCATCCAACAGTCACAACGTAACAGTACCGAGTTCTCGATCCTATTCATTGACGGGGACAATTTACGGTTTTATAACGACATCAGTTATTCTGCCGGGGATAAAATGTTGAGGCATCTATCTGAATTGCTCCTGAAACACATCCGCCCCGGTGACTCTATTGCCCGCTGGCGTGTGGGCGATGAATTTTTGGTCTTGCTGCCTGCAACCACCAAGGAGGAGGCATTCGTAGTCGCCGAACGGCTGCGCTCGGAGGTAGACCTGCAATCCACAGCGTGGGACATTCCCATCACAATTTCGATTGGCATTGCCACCTATCCAGCTCATGGCACAACGGTAGAAGAGTTATTGCTGGCAGTGGAAAAGGCTGCAAAATACTCAAAGGATAACGGAAAGAATCAAATTACGGCTTTTGAGCCGTAATCAACCAGCAAGTCTACACACAAACTTAACTGGACCTGGCCTTCTGGCAGACGCTTATAATTAAGCTTCACCGGAGGATATGTGTCCATTTTTCGTAAAGTCCTAGATTTTTACAAAGACCCTAACTATTTCAGCAACGTTCAAAAAATAGCTCTCCCAATCATATTTCAGCAATTAACATTTTCGGGATTGAATATGCTGGGCGTTATCTTTGTCGGTCAAAAAGGCGATGCCTCTGTTGCCGCAGTCGGGCTGGCAGGCCAGATTGCATTCTTATTGAACCTGGTCCACTTTGGAATCATCAGCGGCGCAGCAATGTTCACTGCGCAGTTCTGGGGCAAACAGGATATCCCTAACTTGCGGCGAGTACTTGGGCTGTGTCTGATGCTGGCGATCTCAGCCAGTCTGATCTTTTTTACGCTCGCGCAGTTATTTCCGGTGCAAATATTACACATTTACTCAAAAGACCCGGCTGTGATCGAATTGGGAACGAACTACATCCGCACGTTTTCGTGGACCTTCCTCTTCTTTGCAATCACATTTAGCTATGCTCTGGTCATGCGCTCGACGGGAAATGTTAAAGTACCTACGACCGTCAGCGTTGGCGCCCTTCTGATCAGTACGTTTCTTTCCTATTCTCTGATCTTCGGGAAATTTGGTTTGCCTGAGCTGGGCATTCAAGGAGCTGCCGTAGCGGCCGTGATTGCCCGCTTCCTTGAATGTGTGGCGCTCCTGACCGTTACGTACGCAGCCAGGTTACCTGTTGCCGCGTCCTTACGAGAGTTAACCGGCTTTGACCGAGTATTCTTTCGCAGAGTGATCAAGCCCATGCTGCCCGTGATCCTGAACGAGTTATTCTGGTCGTTGGGGATTACAACCTACAATATCATTTATGGCCGTATGGGCACCCAATCCTATGCCGCAATCAATATTGTTTCAACAATTGAACAAGTGGCTTTTGTTATTTTCATCGGCATCTCCAACGCGACCTCTGTCCTGGTGGGCAACCGGATCGGTTCGGGACGAGAAGAGGAAGCCTATCTTTATGCCGGGCGTTCTCTTGGTCTCGGCTTCGTAGGCGGAATCGTTTTGGGTCTTGTCCTGCAATTGGTAAAGGTCCCGGTGCTTTCCCTTTACAATGTGTCGCCGGAGGTCATTCGGGACGCGAGCCGAATTATCAACGTAGTCTCGTTCTTCCTATGGGTCCGTGTGAATAATATGACAACAGTCGTGGGGATATTGCGGGCCGGTGGAGATACGCGCTTCTCTCTTTTCCTGGATGGCATCATTATCTGGATTGTGGGTGTTCCGATGGCCTACCTCGGCGCCTTTGTTTTTAATTGGCCGGTTTATCTGGTTTATCTGTGTGCCATGTCTGAAGAAGCGACCAAGTGGTTCCTGGGGATCAATCGTTATTTCTCACGCAAATGGATCAATGATTTGACGATGCATCTGGAAGATCTGGATACCGCGCCAATGCTTGAATAAAATTGCACTTATTCATCAGGGTATATTTTTTCTGCTTTCTCCATTACATACTGGTCATATGCCGCTGACAACTCTTTTGTGATTGGACCGGGCCGCCCCTGCCCTATCGTAACCTCCTCAATTTGAATGAGCGGTACAATGCCGCGTGAACTGGACGTGATGAACGCTTCATCAATTGCGGCGATCTGATCCCGCCGCAACGCCTCATAGTTCACTTCCACTCCCCTGCCCCGCGCCACATCAATGACTGTTTGGCGCGTGATGCCAAGCAGGATATCCTCTTGCGCTGTGAACACGCTTTGCTTCTTCACATAAAAGAAATTGCTGGTCATCCCCTCCAGGATTTTTCCGTTTTTCACTAATAACGCTTCAAAGATGCCTTCCTGTGCAATCTGTTTTCTCTCCAAATCACTTCG
>DATFQC010000538.1:0-3618 GCA_035264425.1 Anaerolineales bacterium | reverse complement strand
TTATAAAGTTTCTTGATGGAGTTTTTTATGGCGCAATCAGGTAGCAACCCATCTTTGTACACCTTTCCTGGCAACGTGGAAACACGCTGGGCTAGTCCGGAGAATCCTGCCGGAGCGAAGGGTCAAGCTGGCAAAGCAAATGGAGGCCGCAAGGGATCCCCTGCGTTTCCACTGCCAGCCGGAGAACAGCGCGTTCTGGCAGAAGTATCGGGCACGAGCGGAACCATTCGAAGGATTTGGGTCACGATCAACGATCTAAGCCCCAGGATGTTGCGGGGCCTCAAGCTTGATTTTTATTGGGATGGGGCGCAAATGCCCGCGGTAAGTGCTCCACTGGGTGACTTCTTTGGCACAGGACTTGGGCAAACCGCGGCGTTCGAATCGGCCCTGTTCGCCAGCCCGCAGGGACGAAGCTTCCTTTGCTATGTTCCCATGCCTTTCAGGCAAGGCATGAAGGTGGTGGTTACGAATGAGACTGACACAGACCTGCAATCGTTCTACTACGATGTTGACTACACCATCGGCGACCGGCACGGGGAAGATACACTTTATTTTCATGCTTATTTCAAAAGGGAAAACCCGACGCGGCTGCAACAAGATTATGAACTACTTCCCAAACTTGAAGGGAAAGGTCATTTTCTCGGAGCGAACTTTGGCGTGATTATCGATCAAAAGCAGTATGGCAAAACATGGTGGGGAGAGGGCGAGGTAAAACTATATCTGGATGACGACGGTGCGCTGCCCACATTGAGCGGAACAGGCACTGAGGACTACATCGGGACCGGTTGGATGTTAGGACAATATGCGAACCTCTACCAGGGCTGCCTCCTGGCTGACTATGAGCGGATGCGTTATTGTGGCTATCGCTATCATATTCCTGATCCGATCTATTTTCACCATAATATTCGCGTCACCATCCAGCAAATTGGCATTATTTTGCCACACGATGTGCAAGGATTAATCGACGCACAAACCCCAATTTATAAAGCTGGTCCAGGTCTGGTTGAGATGGATAAAAAACGTTTAGAGCCGTTCATGCTGTTTGAGCGGGAAGACGATTGGTCAAGTTGTTCTTATTTTTACCTGGATAAGCCGGAAAATAGACTCCCGCCATTAGTCTCTATAGGAAATAGGACCCAGGGCTTATAGGATCGTTATTCGCGCGAGTGCACCTTTCACAGTCCTGCGGAGCCAGCCCCACTCCTGGGCGAACGGCGACATGATATATTTCAGACAACGATTAATAGAATGACTATGAGTACCAAGTCAAATATACAAACTCGACCTGCGTCAATCAACGACAAAGAATTTATCATTTCGCTACTCCCGCGCCTGGAAGAATTCGGTCCACCTCCCTGGCGGGATGGTCCTCAAATGCTTGCCACCGATATTCAAGTATTGAGTCATAAGCTTATGAATCATGATCCGGGAACTGCGATCTTCATCGCAGAAGACGACCAGGGGACTGCCTTGGGTTTCATTCATCTACAAACCGGCAAAGATTATTATTACCAGGAAGCCCATGGGCATATCACGGATATTATTGTTGCCCCAGAGGCGGAAGGACGTGGCATTGGACGAGTGTTGCTCGAGAAGGGTGAGGAGTGGGCGCGTGCTCAAGGCTTTCGTTGGCTGACGCTCAGCGTCTTTGCCCAGAACCTCCGGGCAAGAGAGGTCTACCAGCGGTTTGGCTATGGCGAGGATATTATGAGATACGTCAAAGAACTCACCTAGTAGGGATCGTTTATGCTTCGCAAAAGTATAGTATTGGCTGGCCTCCTGGCGAGATCGAAACCACCTGAAACGGGAAGAGAATGTTGCTGTGAGTAAACTGACCCAAACAAACTATTTTGTTCTGACCGGTGCGATGGGCAGCGGAAAATCAACTCTGATACGGGAAATCAAAAAAGCTGGCATTCGATGTGTCGCAGAGCCGGCCAGGGAGATCCTTGCAGAACAGCGAGCCATCGAATCGGACGGTGTCCCTGAACAGAACTCGGAGCTCTTTTGTAAGCTTATGCTTTCCAGAGCGCTTCAAAACTACAGCCAGGGAATGAATGGTTCGGAGGTCCAGGTTTTTGATAGAGGAATTCCAGACATGATTGCTTACGCTGAGCTATTCTCCATTGATCCAACATCGTTCTATCGGGCTTCAGATCAGAATCGATACAATCCAAGGGTTTTTTTCTTTGAGGGGTGGCCGGAAATCTACACCAATGACTCAGAAAGAAAGATCAGTTTTGAAGGCGCAAGAATGTTTGGCGAGAGCGTACGATCCATATATCAAAAATTGGGATACCAACTATTGAATGTCCCGTTTCAGTCCATTGAAGAACGAACAAACTTCATTCTGGAAAGATTACATGATTCGACAGAGTAGACGCATACGAAGGACGGCAACCCTATCCTTGTTGACCGGCACGTCTAACCCGTTGGTCGAGACAAGGCCTACCCTGTGAGGCGAGGACAACGTTGAGAAAAGTATCAGGCACAACAGGCGAGAAGGCCGAAGCCGCCATCCGCAACGTTTTCGAGGCTGGATGTGCGGCCTGGAACCGCGGCGATCTGGACGGTTACCTGGCCAGCTATTGGGATTCCGATCAGACCCGCTGGGTTTCCAGCGGCTCTCTGACACGCGGGAAAAAGGCTATTGCGGCAGCTTACAAGGCCCGCTTTTCTGGTTCTCAACAAATGGGCAAGCTTACAGTAACGGAATTGGAAATCGATGTCCTGACCGACACGGAGGCAATTGCTTTCGGTCGTTGGACACTGGTGATTGACCACAAGTCCTCAACAGGCTTTTTCACTGTTCAATTAAGGAATATAGATGGCACCTGGCTTTTTGTCTCCGACCATGCCTCTGCGTAGAATCTGAGCGCCAGCGATGTGCCGGGAAATCTGATTTGAGGCGGCGAGGCTCTTCCCAGCCGCAAACGTTATCCATAAAAGTTCAGACAAAGAATCCGAAGCAGGAGATTGAAAATGAGCGATGAAAAATATCCGTATGTAAATCACATGAATATCCTTTACGGTCCCTTGCAGTCCATTGATATTCAGTCGTTGGTGGATCAGTGTACCGACCAGTGGTACAACCAAACTCTATGTCAGGTTAACGATTCGGTGGTACGGCTGGGAATATTTCTGGGAGAGTATCACTGGCACAAACATGACAGGGAAGATGAATTCTTCTTTACACTGGATGGCAAATTGTTCATCGATCTGGAGGGCGACGAATCGGTTGAGTTGAATCCGCATCAAGGGTATGTCGTTCCCAAAGGTGTCGTTCATAAAACAAGGGCGCCGAAAAAAACAGTAGTTTTAATGATCGAGACAGCCGGCATCGTACCCACGGGAGACGCATAACACGTGTACGGTATTTTGCTTTGGTCCTGCTGGGGTGAGGATTGCTGTAAGGAGAAAATATGTTCAGCGTGAGTGATCGTGATCGTATTCATGACTATGTTCTTCAACTGGCTGCATCCGATGCCCGGGTGGTTGCCGGAGCCGCGGTTGGTTCCCTAGCGTTAGGAGGGGGAGACCGCTGGTCTGATCTCGACTTGACCTTTGCAGTGGCAGACAATGTCCCTGTTCCTGAGGTGCTGGAGGACTGGACCCGGA
>DATFQC010000537.1:0-7537 GCA_035264425.1 Anaerolineales bacterium | reverse complement strand
CATCCAGAACGGCATTGACCTGTTTTTTCTCTAATCCACTCTGATTTGCAATTGCTTCTACAAATTCAGTCTTACTCATACGTTTTCCTGCCATAGCGTCCTCCTTTGGGGATTAAAATTTCTTCTCGAAATCCAGGGGAT
Organism: Anaerolineales bacterium; assembly: GCA_035264425.1. GTDB lineage: Bacteria > Chloroflexota > Anaerolineae > Anaerolineales > Villigracilaceae > Defluviilinea. Next base: position 7,396 of record DATFQC010000537.1, on the reverse strand, counting down.
TGAAAGCCTGTTGTTCAGTATACTTTAAAGTCGAGCGAAAAGGCAAACGTAGAATTGGGGTTAACCCTATGAATTTCAGCAAAAACAAGCCTTTTTTGCCATTAATTTGATCTTTCAAGGCTCTCCTCCTCGCAGCAATCTTCCAAGCCTTCTGCTTTTTCAAAAGACTCCTTGCCTTCACTATACGAGAAATAGATTAACCCCAGGGCGCCAATGGAATCGATAAAGCCAAATCCTGTAAGTTGATAAATCAAACTCGAGGCTAGCAGAACAACCGACATATAAATGCACACCATCGTGCAGTTTGCATCTGCAAGAATTGGCGATGAGTCAAGTGTTCGTCCCACCCTGCGTTTGCCCATTACCAATACCCACATCACTATAATGGAAACAACGGAAATTATTAACCCTGGCAGGGTAGTCGTTGGTTTGTGCGCAGTGAAGAGATTGTAAATTGCTGTGGCACCCAACCCGATGGCAAGCAAATAGAACGAAGTACCCGTGACTCTCAAGGCCGTCTTTTCAAATTGAGAGCGTGGCGTTCCGGGATTTTGTCGAATGCGCAGTACCATCGCGAAGATGCCAATCCCCGACATGACCTCGATGAATGAATCCACACCGAAGCCGAAGAGGGTAAGTGTTTCATCGCTAATACCGAAGAAAATAGAGATAAGTCCTTCGGCAAGATTATAAAAAATAGTGAACAACGCCAGCCAGAGTGCGTATGTCCAATATTTGTTTGTAGCCGATTGAGTCAGAGTTGCCATAGGTACTCCTAAAATCTTTTGCCACAAAGACGCAGAGAATTTCTCTGCGAAGACTTTGTTACTCAGTGTCGCCGTGGCGAATACATTACTTCAACAATTCCCTCAACGCACCCAATAACAAAGTGACATTTTCTTTTCGACTTGAATACCCCATCAAGCCGATGCGCCAGACCTTATCTTTCAATGCCCCGAAGCCGCCTGCGATCTCAATATTGTATTCATTCAGCAACCTCGCCCGGATTTGATGCGGGTCAACACCCGTTGGCACCTGCGCCGTCGTCAATGGCGGGAGCCGGTACTCAAGCGGAATGAACGGAGGCATGTCGAGTTCTTCCAAACCGCTCCATAGTGTCTCGGAGTTCCCACGCAAACGTGCAAACGTATTATCCAACCCTTCCTCGACGATCACACGCAGACCCTCTGCGAGTGCGTAATGGAGATTTGCAGAAGCTGTGTGATGATAGGCATGCGCGCCCATCCAATAATTGGCGTAGGCTTTCAGATCCAGATAAAAAGAAGCAACCGGAGACTTTCGATTTTCAATCCTCTCTTTGGCGCGTGCGCCAATGGTAATCGGAGAGAGTCCGGAGGGCGCGCCCAGTCCTTTTTGGCTGGCGGAATAGGCCGCGTCGACATCCCACTCATCAATGCTCAATGGGATATTCCCAAGGGAAGTCACCGTATCAAGCAAAAACAATGTATCACTTTTATGAACAAGCTTAGCAATTTCGTGGATGTGTAATTGTTCCGCGCCGGTCGAGGTTTCTGCATGCACGATCGCGAATAATTTATAGTTCTTTTTCTTGAGCGCTAACTCGATTTCTTCCAGTGTAAAAATTTCACCCAAGGGACGAGTGATACGATCCACGTGGCCGCCGACACGCGCCGCAATATCTGCCAGACGTTCTCCGAAGTATCCATGGATGGCAATCAATACCTCATCACCCGGTTCGACCAAATTGACAAGTGCAGCTTCCATCCCAGAGGTGCCGGTGCCTGATAAAGCGAAGGTCCACTCATTTTTGGTTTGAAAAACTGTTCGTAGAAGATCCTGTTCTTCGGCATAAAGGGCCAATAGTTCAGGATCAAGATGTCCGACTGTGGGCGCGCTCAAGGCACGGATCACGCGCGGGTGGGTCATACTGGGCCCGGGTCCGAGCAGGACACGAGCAGAAGGATCAAATTTTGGATAGGCAGTCATGTGAGTCTCTCTTGAAAAATGGTTTGGACCGATTTTCATGATCGGGTTTGGATTAGTTTACATCATATTGTTTCTGGCAGGAAGATAAAAAATCTTTAAGAGGAATATATTACAATAGTTAGACTTAAAACTCTTTCAGGAGACTCTAATGAAAAGAACTCTCATCATTGCGGCTGTGTTTCTCAGCCTGACGCTTGTATCGTGCGGCGGTGGTGGTGGGGCCTCAACCAAGATCAATGTAACCATGACAGACTTCCAATTCCAGCCCAACCTTTTTACTGTTCCAGCAGGACAGGAAATCAGTTTAAATTCCACAAACAATGGAGCAGTTGTCCATAACTTTGTCATTATGAAAAAGGGTACAACTGCGGGTCCATTTTTCGATGATGAAGATCTGCCCAATGTATTTTGGCAAGTCGAGATCCAGCCGGGTGGTTCTGTTGACACCTCGTTTACTGCTCCGACAGATCCTGGTGATTATGAGGTCGTTTGCAAGACAGAGGGTCATATTGCCTCGGGGATGACCGCAAAGTTGACAGTTGTTGCTGATAAACAATGAAGCTGGAGTCCAACTACCTGCCTCGTTGAATTCAGTGTCAAAATCGGGAGACCTTGACACGATTTCCTCTGGATCAACCCTATGGAAAAACCACTGATCACGAGTTTGAGCAATCCGCTTGTCAAGCAGGCGCGCGCCTTGCGTCAGAAAAAAGCGCGGCTTGAGAGCGGATTGTTTCTGGTGGAGGGAATCCATCATGTGGGGGAAGCCGTGGAGGCGGGCTGGGAAGTGGAATCTGTTCTGTACGCGCCAGAATTGCTGATCAGCAATTTCGCCCGGGACTTGATTTCCAGACTGGGAACGAAGCCTCTACCGGTTTCGGCGCAGGTGATCGAATCATTAGCTGATAAGGAAAACCCCCAGGGAATTCTTGCCATTGTCCATCAGAAGCAAATGCAGCTTGATGAATTTAGCAGCTCAGCGTCACCTGGATCACAAAAAGTTACACGTGCAGTTGCGCTGGTGACGCCCCAGGACCCGGGCAACGTTGGGACGATCCTCCGTACTATGGATGCTGTTGACGCAGATGCACTTTTTCTGCTCGATGGCGGTGTCGAGTTGTATCACCCAACTGTTGTGCGATCCAGCATGGGAACAATTTTCTGGAAGCCGATCATTCAAACTTCCTTTGATGAATTTGCAGAGTGGGCACGCCAAGGAAACTTTCAATTGATTGGCAGCTCAGCCCACGGCCACGTAGATTATCAAACTTTTGTGCCTGTGATTCCCTGGATTCTTCTGTTAGGCAATGAGCAAAAAGGATTATCCGCTGAGCAATTGAATGCCTGTGATGTGGCAATTTCCTTGCCGATGAAGGGCAGAGTCAGTTCATTGAATCTCGCGGTTGCGGCCGGTATATTGTTATTTAATTATTGCACCGCTGGCAGTCATATTTAAGAGAAAAGCCTGCTCGATCAGAGAAGGCTTTTTGTATAATCAAAGGTAGGCTAAGGATGACTGGCTAAAATTCGTCTTCTTCCTCATCCCAAAGTTCACCGTCTTCATCTTCTTCATCGTCCTCCTCCCATTCTTCCAGATCTTCTTCCTCCCATTCATCCGTTTTTACGGCTGCATCTTCACTGGGTGAATAAGTTGCACAGCCTGTATCCGGATCTATTTCTATAGCTGCGGCACTACAATAACCCTCATCCAAAAATACACAATCTGCGTAATGGCACTTAATTCGGGGCATTCTTTCCTCCTGAATTTAGGGTTGTCTTACCAAACGTATCACTGAAATAATAAAGATAATAGTCATCACAGTTTGTGATGTAATGCAAAATGGACAGTATGCTTTGATAAGGGCGACTTCGACAAAGATCAGATATAGCGTGAACAGGAAACCGGTCAGGGATAACCCAAAGAAGAGCAGGGTTCCATTCTCTTGAAAAAAACCAGGTTTTCGCTCAAGAAAAAGCACTGCTAGAATTGCCGAGTAGCCAGCCACGCCCAGCACCGCCACAGGGATGCCGTAGACTTCGGCGTAGCGGCTCGCATTGACTGTTTTGCAGTCACCCGAGCCAATGCACATGCTGTCATTGGAAGTGATTTTGTAAATGGTCATGTAGATTGAAACGAGCAAACCGACGATGGCCAGTATGATTGCGAGTTGTGATAGTCGTTTTTCCATGTATCCTCAGATCAACCAGGCGCTGACTTCCTGACCAGCAGGCACGCATTTTACACCAGCGGGAATAATAAGTAAAGCGTTTGCTTGTACTAGCGAATGCAAATTCCCCGAGCCCTGATGTCCCGTCAGACGGGCGATGAAATTGCCTTCTCCTTCATAAACCTGGGCACGCAAATAACTTTCCCGTCCATCCGAATCGATCTGCTCTTCACATTTCACGCGGACGGTTTCTCGGCCTCCGCTGGATGAGCCGCCTAACTGCTGAAGTGTGGGCCGGACGAAGACCTCAAACCCAACAAACGACGAGACCGGATTCCCCGGTAAGCCAATAAATGGAATATTTTTATATTCGCCGAAAGCCAATGGTTTTCCCGGGCGCATATTCACGCGCCAGAAATCCATCCTGCCATTTGATTCGATCACCTGTTTGACGAAATCGAATGCCCCAACGCTCACACCCGCCGAGGAGATGATTAAATCTACGTTCAGTTCGACGGCTTTTTCGAGGAGGGCCTTTACAGAGTCAGGATCGTCTTTTGCGACACCGAGCCTGCTTACTTCAGCACCCGCTTCCTCGATCAACGCCGCGAGCGTATAAGAATTCGAATCGCGGATCTTACCCTCTTCGAGAGGCGCATCGACCGGAAGCAATTCATCTCCTGAGGAAAACAAAGCGATGCGCGGTTTTCGATAAACAGGCACATTCGCAAACCCAAGCGTCGCAAGCAGACCGAGGTCTTGCGGCTTAAGGACACGTCCCTTATTTAGGACAATCTCACCCGCGTGCAGATCCATGCCACGCGAACGTACATTCGCGCCGGATCTTGCCTGCGTGAAAATCTGCACTTCCTCCGGCGCGGGAACTCCCGCATCCCGATTGTCAAAGTTTGTATCTTCCACAGGAACAACGGCATCCGCTCCCTGTGGTACAGGAGCACCAGTCATAATCCGTGCGGCTTCGCCTGCAGCCAGAAAAAACGTGGGATGTGAGCCGGCGGGGATATCAGCAACCACGCGTAGGCTGCGCGGTGAATCGGAGGCCGCCTCAGCCACATCTGCGGCACGGACGGCGAATCCATCCATAGATGAGTTATTGAATGGGGGAAGATCACTGGTCGCGGCCATGTCCTGCGCGAGCACGCGCTTAGAACATCCCGCTAACGGTAATGTTTCAGTTGTGACGGGTTGAAAATGAGAGAGGATGCGCTCGCGCGCCTGATATACGCTCAATAAAGACATAAGTGAATGAAAGCGGCGAGATTATACCCCACTCTTTCTGGACTTCACATTTGGAATGTGTGACTCTTAGCCCGGCCGAGTGCGTTGTGCTTCGAGGACGTTTGGCAAATTTTCAATACGCGTGAGCACGCGACTTAATTGAGCGAGATCGCGAATTTCAATCACAAGTTTTATGTCTGCTACGGTGCGGTTGTAGTTCACAGAAACGTCTGCGATATTTACGTTTTCGCCTTGCAGTAATGTGGAGATATCACCCATCAATCCCTGGCGATCATAGGCTTTGACGGTGATCTGCACCGGGAAGGTCCGTTCCACTTTGCCCCAATCCACTTGCAGAAGCCGCTCTGTATCTTTGCGGCGCAAAATGTTTGGGCAATCCTGACGATGAATGGTTGCGCCGCGTCCGCGTGTAATATATCCCACAATCTGATCACCCGGCATTGGGTTGCAACAGCGCGCTATGCTCGAAAGCAAACCTTTCAGGCCAACGACTTCCACGACATCAGTGGAAGGTTTCGCTTCCTGGGCCGGGATCGTGGCCTCGAGGATATCCGCGGTCTCGACCGTTTCGGATAATTGCCGGATGACTTTGTTAACGGAAAGGTCACCACATCCGAGTGCGATGAACATCTCCTCAGGGATTTTGAAGCCAAGCTCACGTGCAAACTTTTCATAATTTGTACTGGTAATACCAAGCCTTTGCAATTCACGTTCGAGCGTGGCGCGTCCCTGGGCGAGGTTTTGCTCATCTTCCTGCTTTTTGAACCAGGCTTTGATCTTGGAGCGGGCGCGTTGCGTCTTGACCAGCCCCAGATTTGGATTTAGCCAATCCCGGCTGGGACCACCTCGCTTGGCTGTCAGGATTTCGACCTGATCGCCGGTTTTCAGATCCTGATAGAGCGGGACAAGTTTTCCATTTACCCGTGCGCCCCGACAGCGATGACCAATATCGGTATGGACATGATAAGCAAAGTCGATGGGTGTTGAACCGGCAGACAGATCGATGATGTCACCCCGTGGCGTGAAGACATAGACACGATCCTGGAAGACATCTGTTTTCATGCCTTCCACAAATTCCTGCGCGTCATTTACATCGGTACGCCACTCCATCATATTGCGCAGCCAATTGATGCGCTGTTCATAGGATTTATCGCGGTGCGTGCCTTCCTTATAACGCCAGTGTGCGGCAATCCCATATTCCGCGTTTTGGTGCATTTCCGACGTGCGGATCTGTACCTCAAGAGGCCGTTTATCATCGTAGATGACTGCCGTATGAAGAGACTGATAAAAATTGTCTTTCGGTGCGGCAATGTAATCATCAAATTCGCCGGGGATGGGGCGCCAATGTGTATGGATCACGCCCAATGCAGCATAGCAGGAGGGAATATCCGGTACGATCAGTCGCACGGCTCTCACGTCTCGCACCAGGTCAAAAGGCTTGCCCTTTTGCGTCATTTTCTTGTAGATGGAGTAGATATGCTTTGGGCGCCCGCTGATTTCTACATGAATATTGTGGCTGTCCAACAAATTGATGAGGTTGCTTTTGATGGCCTCGATCTGCGTCTCACGGTCCGGCCGACGCTCCTGGATTTGTTCCGCAATCTCTTTATATTTTTCCGGGTTGACATAACGGAATCCCAAATCCTCCAGTTCCCATTTGATCTGCCAGATGCCCAGTCGATTTGCCAGGGGGGCAAAAATATCGAGCGTTTCTTTTGCAATTCGCTTGCGCTTATGCTCAGGCATAAACCCCAAGGTGCGCATGTTATGCAAACGATCGGCCAGCTTAATCAGCACCACCCGGACATCATCGCCCATCGCAAGGAACGTCTTGCGCAGAGTCTCCGAGACGAGATCTTGTTTCCGTCCTAAAGCGGCCTGGTCCGGAGCGGGTTCGGATAGCTCAGACCCATTGTTTCCATTCGCATTCTCAGCATGCTGATCGTCACGCGAGACACGTGGAAGATTGGTTAGTTTCGTAACTCCATCCACAAGAACGG
>DATFQC010000536.1:0-3039 GCA_035264425.1 Anaerolineales bacterium | reverse complement strand
TTATTGCTGCGTTTGTTCAGGCCGCGTCGGTTGCCTTGATGATTAACCTGATCGGTAGCACAAATGCTGCTTCGGGTGCCATGGCCGGTTTTATGCTTTGGCTGGGTTTCGTGGCGCCAACAAATCTGGTAAACAAATTATTTGCCGGGCATGGCTTTCAAGTTTGGGCGATCGAAGCCGGCAATCACCTTCTGAACTTTTTACTGTTCGGCGCGATTCTCGGCGCATGGCATTAGCCTTCCTTAAACCCTCAAGGGTTTGAAAACCTAGAAATCTGAATTTCTTGGAGAGTACATGACTTACGACGATTCCCAAGCCTGGAAAGATGTAAGCGAACATTTCCCGAACATGACGATCTATTACATTTTTCTTCTCAAAAAGGGCCCGACCTGGACTCCAGATGAAACACCGGAAATTGACGCGTTACAGGAAGCGCATCTTGCCAATATGAGAAACCTGGCAAATTTGGGCAAGCTGGTTATCAATGGGCCGCTGCTCGATTCTTTTGCAACCAGTGGAGAGATCCGGGGTGTTGGCGCGTTGAAAACGACTTCATTAGCCGAGGCGCAGGAACTGATCAACACCGATCCCATGGTGAAGGCCGGGCGCTTGATCTTTGAATTACATGCTTGGATGGTGGATAAAAATATTTTGCCCTAAAACTTTAAGATAATAACTCTTGACGGTGGACGAGAAGGCGGGAGTAAAATAGAACATACGTTCTAATTATTAAAGGAGGACGTGTGCCCACAAATCGTCAATTCTCCATGTCTTTACAAGCGCTGACGGAACTGAAAACAGATACGTCAACGCCTCCCTCCAAGCCGATCCCGCCCGCCGCGCCAGCCCTGAGCGATGTCCTGGCTGAGATCGGATCTCTTCCTACGGAAGCTTTATTTCTTGGTGTCGCCACCGATGGTTTACCGGTCCTCTTGAATCTGTATGACTCGCATCCTGGTCCGATCCTTATGGCTGGCGATGCAGGTGCGGGCAAGACTGCTTTCCTCCAAACCATCGCGCGTTCGGTTATGCAGACTCATAACTCAAACGATATACAGTTTGGAGTGATCACAAATTATCCTGATGAATGGGAGAGCATTGAGTCTACTACACACAATGTTGGCGTTTTTCCTGTGGGGCATAGCAGTACGCAGGAATTCGTGGCCTCACTTACCGCATGGGCGCATTCCAACAAGAACACGCATCAATGTGTATTATTACTGGTGGATGACCTTGAATCAGTGGCAAGCCTCGACCTTGAGACTGTGCAAAATTTCCGCTGGCTTCTCTTACGGGGTCCTGCCAGACGTGTGTGGCCGATTGTCACGCTGAATGCACCTCGCTATGGACAGATCATTTCGTGGCTGCAAAATTTCAGAACACGCATTTTTGGGCGGGTTGGTAATGTACGCGTCGCGGAGGCACTTGGGGGCGACAAAGCTTCAGGGTTGGATCAGCTTGAACCACGGATTCAGTTTTCCCTGCGCGAGAACGACAATTGGATCCGCTTCTGGTTGCCGAGTTGCTAGCAAGTCCATCTCTATTGTGCTACAATCGAAATTGTAGGCTGCATGGATGAATGGTGGTCCGACAATCAGAGGGAATTTTCGCTTCTTGGCACCTGGGTGTCTGTGATCGCTGGTAGTCATGCACATTGGATCCGTTTTGCCGTAGGAGAAGCTTCACTCACACGGCCCACACTCAGGAGAAGAGTATTGCTATGGAAGCGAAACTTTATGTAGGCAATTTGCCGTACAACACTGTTGATGCCGATCTGGAGAACTTGTTTTCACAGGCGGGCACAGTGAAATCTGCTCAGGTGATCAGAGATCGTGCAAGCGGACGCTCAAAAGGCTTTGGCTTTGTTGAAATGTCCACCTCTGACGAAGCCCAGGGTGCCATTACCATGTTCCATGGTAAAGACTTCAGTGGACGTCCCCTCACTGTAAACCTTGCCCGCCCGCGCGAAGAGCGCCCAGGTGGCGGCGGAGGTGGTGGTTTTCGCAGTGGGGGGGGTGGTGGGGGGCGCAGGCCAGGCGGCGGGAGCGGTGACCGCGAACGCAGACGCGATTATTAGATCACAATAGGATATTCATAGTTTTGAGCCAAATGGGCGGTGCCAACCATTTGGCTCAATTTATTTCTAAATATGTCTGAAAACTTTGTCATTCGTGATTATCGCCCGGAAGATTTTGACGCGCTGACCATCCTGTGGAGAATTTCGCGTGAGAAATCACTCCCTGAATTTCAAAACGCAAAAGGTCATTTCTTTTACGAAGACCAAAATTACTTTCGCGATCATGTTTTGAAAGAAAACAAAGTGTTCGTGGTGGAAAGAGGTCAGCGACCGGTGGCTTTTATGGCAATAAAAGATGAGTTTGTAGATCAGTTGTATGTGCATCCTGATCATCAAAATCAAGGAATCGGTAAGGCCTTATTGGATTTTGCTCGAAGACTTTCTCCTGAACATATCTGGTTGTACACATTACAAATTAATTTAAACGCCCGCGCATTTTATGAAAAGAATGGATTTATTGCTGAGAAATATGGGATTAGTCCGCCGCCAGAGAGCGAACCGGATGTGGAATATCACTGGAGAAAACATCAGCTCATCGCAGAAAACTTATGAGACCTACCTATCTTGAAGTCAACCTTTCACAACTCGAAAAAAATCTTGGAGCCATCCGCGCCCATGTAGCCCCGGCGAAAGTTATGCCAATGGTCAAGGCCAACGCCTACGGTCATGGCGTGGATGGGGTCGCGCCGTTCATCGAGCCATACGTCGATTACATCGGTGTTGCCCTCGTGGAAGAAGGCATTCATCTGCGTGAGCTCGGGTTGAGAAAACCAATCCTTGTGGCCGGTGCAGTGTTACCGCAACAAATCTCATTATTTGCGGAATATGATTTAACTCTGACTGGCTCATCCTCTGATCTGCTTGATGTAGCAGAAGCTGTATCCCGTTCCACAGGCACTCGCATCAAAACTCACCTCAAAATTGATACTGGCATGGAGAGGGTGGGAGTCCATGACTATGAA
>DATFQC010000535.1:0-7571 GCA_035264425.1 Anaerolineales bacterium | reverse complement strand
ATCCCATGGACAGTTTATACGTTTGTCCTCTTCTATCGCCAGGATGTATTGATGCGTTCGGGCATTAATCCGGAGGAAGCATTTGCCACGCCCGAAGCTATGTGCGAGACGTTTGCAAAATTAAGCAAATCTGGAATTATCCCCTTGGCTTTTCCCACCCTGCACCCTTATCAGGATTTGGTGCATATTGCCTCTTCATGGGTGCGCGCTAATGGGGGAGAATTCCTGGGTTCGAACGGAAGTGACCCTGCCTTTGGAAAGCCTGAAGCCTATTCGGGGTTGATGAATTTCTTTGAGTTATTTCCATACCTTCCACCTTCCTTACGCGGACTTTCTGTGGCGGCTTGCATACAGGCCTTTGCGCGCGGCGAAACAGCCATGTTGATTGGTGGGATTGAGGTTGCCGATGAATTATTAGCCAGCCCGTACACCTCTCAGGAGCTACGTGAAAACCTGGCGGTGACCACACTCCCCGGCGTTCCGTGGGTGGGGGGAGATCATTTGGTCATCTGGAAGAACGTTCATGCCGACGCGGATGTGGAGCGAGTGGCACTTGACCTGGTTGAATACCTTGCTGATCGAGATACCCAAGTGCAATTTTTCAAATTATCCAGTGCATTGCCCGCCCGCCTCGATGCCTACCAGCAAATTGAATTCTCCCTGGATACATCGGCGGAAACCATACAAAGGATTTTGAAGACGGGCTGTCCACACCCACCCGTGCGATTATGGCGGCGGATTGAAACCTTCCTGGATGAGATGTTATTAGATATTGGAAATACAGTGCTCAGACAGCCAACTATTCCCGCTGCTGAAACTGCAAAACGAATGCTCACTGAATATGAAGAAAAACTTTTTGCACTGCTGAAGAAATGAATTGAACATGTCTCTTGAAAATTACGCAACCTATCGAGAAATCAAGTCGCAGAGTGAAGCCTGGCAAAACGCGTTGGAGGTCGGGAGTACTGTGTCGTTGCCGGAGGCCGCCGGATATGAACAAGTTATTTTTACCGGATGTGGCTCAACCTATTACCTTTCCCTTGCTGCCGCAGCGCTATATCAGGAACTGACAGGCTGCGCAGCGCGGGCTGTTCCGGCGAGCGAGTTGCTCTTGAATCCCCAAACCATCATGCGAGAGAAAATTTCTCATCTGTTGGTTGCCATCAGTCGTTCAGGAACAACTACAGAAACGACCAGGGTTGCGGAAAAGTTTAAAGCCGAACGTCGCGGTGAGGTGATTGGCATTAGTTGCTATGATTCGGTCCTAATGAATTTGAGTGACGTACGTCTAGTGATTCCTGTGGGTCAAGAAGAATCCGTTGCGCAGACACGCTCCTTTGCTTCCATGTATGTGGCCGCAAATGTATTTTGTGCGCGTATGGCGGGACGAACAGATGTGTTGGAAGCAATAACAAAGTTGCCTGAGATTGGTAATCGGCTCATTGAGAATTATGAATCGTTTGCCAAAGAAATGGGTGAGAATCTAGATTTCGATCGGTTTTATTTTCTTGGGTCTGGGGCTCGTTACGGGCTTGCCTGCGAAGTGAACCTCAAGATGAAGGAGATGACATTAACCCATAGTGAGCCATTTCACTTTTTGGAATTTCGTCACGGACCGATGAGCATGGTAAATGAGAAAGCTGTTGTGATCGGATTGTTATCGGAATCAAATAGGGGTCATGAGAAGACTGTCTTAAACGAGATGCAGGCTCTCGGTGGAAAGACCGTTGCGCTGGCTGAATCGGAGGCAGAGATCGCGTTTGAAAGTCACATCCCTGAAAACGCGCGCGGAGTCTTGTATCTTCCTGTTTTGCAGTTGATGGCGTTCTATCGTTCGCTGGCAAAAGGACTGAATCCTGACCGTCCGAAGAATCTGACGGCGGTGGTTCAACTAAAGATGTAAGGCGATTTGCCAAGTCGCCCTACAAAAAGGAGAAGAGACTATGAAATATCGTTTGCTCGTTCTCGCTGTCATCCTAAGTTTGTTACTGACCGCCTGTGGAGGAACAGCAGCCAGTAGTCAGAAAGCCGATCTGACCATGATGATGTGGGGCGACCCGGCTGAGCTGGAAGTCTGGAATAAGATCGTGGCGGATTTTCATACAGCCAACCCGAATATCACGGTCAAAGTGGATGTTTCAGATTGGGACTCGTACTGGACCAAGCTCAAGACGCTGCTTTCGGCTGGTACCCCACCGGATGTGTTTGCCATGGACGCGCCTCTTTATCTGGACTATCAGAGTCGCGGCGTGCTATTGAACCTTCAGCCTTACCTTGATAAGAATCCGGATTTACTGAAAGGTGTTTACCCACAAACGCTGGAAGCGTACAAGACGCCGGAGGGCATGTTTGGTTTGCCGCGCGATTTTCAAACCGTGGCTCTTTTCTATAACAAAGATATGTTCGATGCGGCCGGAGTAGATTACCCCACCGCCGATTGGACCTATGACGACCTTCGCAATGCTGCGAAACAACTCACCAAAGATTCAAACAGCGATGGCAAGATTGACCAGTTCGGTTTCTATTCGGATCTTTGGGACATGGAGCTGATCTGGAGCGAAGGCATTTGGGCGTACGGTGGTGACGTTATCAACGCTGATCATACCAAGACGTTGATCGGTGAACCGAAAGCGCGTGAAGCTTGGCAGTTGTTCCACGACATGATGTTCGAGGATAAATCCTGGCCTGATTCCAATACGGCCGGTGAGTATGGGGGTGATCCATTCCTGGCAGGAGTCGCAGCGATGACGACCATTGGTCACTGGGTGGTGCCTGGCTATTCCGAAGTCAACTTTAAGTGGGATGTGGCTCCGATGCCGAAGGGGCCTGCCGGGCAGGCGACCAGTGTGAACAGCGCTGGGTTTGTGGTGGCAAAGGATTCCAAGAGTCCAGATGCCGCGTTCGAGTTCCTCAAGTATGTTCTGAGTGAACCCGCTCAGAAGCGATTGGCAGAACTTGGATTTGCATGTCCCGTCCTCAAATCTGTGGCGGAGAGCGATGCCTTCTTAAAGCAAAGCACTGCCATTGATAATAAGGTCTTTCTTGACTCGCTGGAATTTGCTCATATGAAACCCGTTTTCAAAGGCTACGATGAATGGTCAAGCGCCGTTGGTGACGGTATGGCACCCATCTGGACGGGTGAAGCAGAATTGGATCCTACACTGGATGAGGCTGTCAAATCGGCGGATGATGTATTGGCAAATAATCAGTAATTTCCCCCTGACCCTATCCCTTTTCTCCTGCAGTCCTCAGTAAATCAGGGAAAAGGGATAGGGATTGTGGATCGGAGCTTCAATGGAATACGGCCTCAAACCGCTTGGCCGCGAAAAAATTTGGTTGTGGGCATTGCTGACGCCAACCTTGATTGGCCTTTTATTTGGCGCGCTGGGTTCCGTCATTGCGACCGTGTTATTAAGTTTTGCCAAATGGGATTTACTCACACCGCCCAGCTGGGCAGGGATTGCTAATTACATCAATTTATTTAATGATAAGAAGCTCTTGCTCTCATTAACCAACACGATTAAGTTTACTGCCATCTATGTGCCGGGCGTGGTCGTTGTCTCTTTGTTTGTTGCTGTATTGATGAATCGTAAAATCCGCGGTGTCAGTTTTTTCCGGACCGCCTACTTTCTGCCTGCTGTGACATCTGCAGTTGCCACCGCGCTGGTGTGGAACATGATTTATGGCCGGGATACAGGCATTCTCAATTTTCTGCTGGAACGATTCGGATTGCCACCGGTCTGCTGGCTCTGCACAGAAAACGCCATGTACGCCGTGGTGATCGTCAACATTTGGGGCGCGATCGGGGAAGGCATGATCATTTTCCTGGCGGGTCTGACGGCCATTCCGCGTGAATATTATGAGGCCTCAGAAATGGATGGCGCTAACGGGTTTCATCAATTCTTCCGCATTACACTGCCTCTCATTACGCCCAGTATCTTTTTTCAGACCTTGATCTCTACGATCAATGCTTTTCAAGCATATGACTATATTTATATGCTCAAGCGCCGTGGTCAGGGAGATAGTTCTGTGCCTGTGGTGGTTTTCTCGATTTATCGGAATGCCTGGAACTTCTTCAATTATGGTGGAGCCAGTGCGCAAGCGATTGAGCTTACGGTCATCGTCGCTGTATTAATGGCATTTTATTTCTGGCTCGAACGACGCTATGTAGTTTACGAATAGGATTTCGACATGACAAGGTCCAACCAAAAACTCATCCTTGACATTGTTTCCTACACCTTGCTTCTGCTTGGCACGATTTTGATGATCGGTCCGTTCTTGTGGATGGTCTCGACTTCCTTCAAATTACCAGGAGACCAGTTCACCAAAACCCTCCTCCCGCCGACTTTCACGTTCAACAATTTCCGTGAACTATTTTCAGTAGATTTAAACTTTCCTTTGCTCTTTTGGAACAGCGCCTATATCTCAATTCTCACCACTGTGGGCCAATTGCTTACTTGTGCGATGGCTGCGTTTTGTTTCGCCGTAGTCAAATTCAAAGGGCGCGACCTGCTCTTTACACTCTTGCTTTTGACTTTGTTGATTCCTCCACAGGTGACGCTTATCCCTGACTTCATCATTTTCAAGTATTTGCATTTGATCGGGACAAGCGTTCCGCTCTGGCTCCCTGCGTTCTGGGGAGGCGCTTTTGGAACGTTTCTGCTCCGACAATACTTCCTCACCATCCCGCGCGACCTGGTCGATGCCGCCCGGGTAGATGGCGCTTCGCTCATCCAAATTTTCTGGAAAATTTATTTTCCGCTGGGTAAGCCTGCTCTTGCGGCGTTGGCTATTTTCACATTTCAAGGTGCGTGGAATGACTTGCTGCATCCATTGGTTTACATGCCATCTGTTCCAAACACAATGCTGACTGTGGGACTTGCCTTTTTCCAGCAACAGATGTCTCACGGAGGCAAGTTCACCGTTCTGATGGCTGGCGCGTTAATTAGTATTTTGCCGTTATTGTTAGTCTTTTTCTTCGCTCAAAAACAGTTCATAGAGGGGATTGCGTTGAGCGGAGTGAAGAGATGAAACACCGTTGCTCTCGCTACGAGACCAACGTATAAAACTAGGAGACTATGTGACTAAGATAACATTCATTGGCGCCGGGAGCACCGTTTTTGCGAAAAACCTTCTGGCAGACATTCTCAGCTTTCCTGAACTGGCCGACTCTACGATCAGCCTGATGGACATTGACCCCGAGCGTTTGCGAACCTCTGAAATTGTCGCGCACAAGGTCGCAGAATTTTTCGGCGCGAAACCCAACATTGAAGCGACCCTTGACCGCCGCCAAGCCCTGGATGGTGCGGACTATGCCATTAGCATGTTCCAGGTCGGCGGCTACAAGCCCAGCACGGTGATTGACTTTGAGATCCCCAAGAAGTATGGCATCCGACAAACTATCGCAGATACTCTAGGCATTGGCGGCATTCTGCGCGGCCTTCGCACCATCCCTGTCTTTCTCGATATATGCAGAGACATGGAAGAGCTTTGCCCGAACGTGATGTTCCTGCAATACGTCAACCCGATGGCGATGAATACCTGGGCAATCAACCGTGCCAGCAAAATCAGGACCGTGGGCTTGTGTCATAGCGTCCAGGGAACCGCAGAATCTCTTGCGAGCGATATCGGTGTGCCCGACAACGAGATTAACTACGTCTGTGCAGGTATTAACCATATGGCGTTTTATCTGCGCTTCGAGCGTAACGGCGAAGACCTATATCCCCAGATTCGCAAAGTGATGGAAGCAAAATCTTATGGACGGCGATATCGTGAACTGAGCGATCACGTACGTTACGAAGTTCTGCGACGCACAGGTTATTTCGTCACCGAATCGAGCGAGCATTTCAGCGAATACGTGCCGTGGTTCATCAAGCAAAATCGATCCGATCTCATCGAGCAATACGAAATCCCGATTGATGAATATATCCGACGTTGCGAAGATCAGATCGCCGAATGGGAATCAGAGAGAACCGCATTGGAACGCGGCGAACTGGATGAGGTCAGATATGAGCGCAGTCAGGAATACGGCTCGCTCATCATCCATTCGATGGAGACAGGTGAACCACGTGTGGTCTATGGCAATGTCTCCAATCAGGGTCTTATTGATAATCTGCCGCAGGGCTGCTGTGTCGAAGTCCCGTGTCTCGTGGATAAGAATGGCCTCCAGCCCACAAAGATTGGGGCATTGCCGCCCCAGCTCGCGGCGTTGATGCAAACGAATATTAATGTGCAATCACTCGTGGTCGAGGCTGCTCTGACGGGTAAACGTGAACACATCTATCACGCGGCGATGCTGGATCCTCACACCGCTGCTGAACTTAGCCTCGACCAAATTTGGTCGCTCGTCGATGAACTCATCCAAGCACATGGCGACATGATGCCTCAGTACCAATAAACATGATGATTTTTAATGGAGCTTCGCTTGCCTTCTAGTACTTCTTCCAACGCTTGGTGGAAGCCCACTGTGGGGTTGACCTGGCAATGGCAGCTTTCCGAGCCGCCCGTGGATACCTCCATAAACGCGGAGGTCTACGACATTGACATCTTCGATAACGATGCCTCTGTCATTGCTGACCTGCACGCTCAGGGACGTAAAGTCATCGGGTATATCAATGTTGGCTCCTGGGAAGATTGGCGTCCGGATAAAGATCAGTTTCCGCCGGAATTATTGGGGAAAACCTACGAGGGTTGGCCCGGCGAGCGATGGCTGGACATTCGCCGCATCGATTTGCTTGCGCCCCTTATACGCGCCCGACTTGATCTGTGCAAAGCTAAAGGATTCGATGCGGTCGAACCCGATAATATGGAAATCCATAGCAACGGTTCGGGCTTTCCTATTACTTATGAAGACCAGTTGAATTATGCATTATGGCTGGCAGAGGAAGCTCATCAGCGCGGGTTAGCGATCGGAATCAAAAATGCTGCCGACCAGGTTAGCGAGTTAATCCACCATTTTGATTTTGCTATCATCGAAGATTACTTCTTCTATGGCTTGCACGAAAAGATGCGGCCCTTTATCCAAGCTGGCAAACCGGTCTTTGCAGCGGAATACGATGACACCGGCGTTGATTTTGTGGCCGCTTGCAGAAGTGCCCAAGAACTTGACTTTAGTATTATTCAGAAGCATCGTATTCTCACTTGTTACCGGGTGACTTGCTCATGACCATCAGGGGAGCGCGTCTCACGTACTTCCCAAGTTTCCGGTGACTTCTTTAATCTGCTATATGCTTGCGACTTGATACCTAACACATGAAACCTATCTCAATCGGTAAACTTCGTGGATTGCAACAAATTTCATCCAGGCGCGGAACCATTACTGCGCTGGCGCTCGATCATCGTCAAAACTTACGCAAAGCGAATCCTGATTTCCGAAACGATGCAGAACTCTCCCGTTTCAAGTTAAATGTCGTCTCTGTGCTTGCCTCCGAGGCGACCGCGGTATTGCTCGACCCGGAGGTCTCGGCGGCCCAGGCGATCGCTCAGTATACGATTCCCAAAGAAATTGGGCTGGTTGTTGCGCTTGAATCGACGGGTTACATCGGAGATGTGACCGCGCGCCAGGCCCAGAT
>DATFQC010000534.1:0-3717 GCA_035264425.1 Anaerolineales bacterium | reverse complement strand
ATCCAGCCACCGTTTTGGAGCATGTAGTAAATACCATGACCCGTATCCACACGATCTGTATAGGACACGTAAACAAATCCGGGCAGGAAGGGTTGTCCAATGTCGCTGCCGTCCGGCCCACTCAGGACCGGAACACTATCTTCTTCCAATTTAAAATAGAAATAGGGAAGCTGTGTCAGCGCTGGATCAGGCCTGGATGCTGGCAAGACACGCTGTGGAAACGTTAATCCTAATTGCGCCATTTCGGTGATATATGTTGACGGTCCTAAGGGAAAACAGTCGCCGGGGGTCACTAAATATACATCAGGTGGGCAAACGACTGCACCGCTATCGGGTTCTTCACCCGGCGTTGGTTCTTGCGCAATTGCACTGCCCGACGGGAACAGGTTGAACAGTAAAACCAACGCGGTGATAAAAAGATATGTTTTTTTCATAATTTCTTCTACAGCGCTCGCCATTATAGCATGCGGTGTTTACATTTCTGTTAGTGAGCCGCCAGTTTTCTGGCAGGCTGGCTTGACACATTTCCTCCACTATGCTAAATTATCCGCTGGCCAAAATTATACGCACTTGGCTGGCAAATTGGATTCATTAACTCCATTTAGGAGGGGTCGTCTTGTCAAAGTCACGAACGCAACAAATGGTAGACCGCCTGCGGGAATTACAAGCCTCATCACCTGATATCGAAGCTTCCGCAGTTGTAAGTGTGGATGGCCTAAGCATTGCATCTGCCTTGCCTCAGGGTGTTGAAGAAGACCGTGTCTCTGCTATGTCTGCGGCCATGCTGTCATTGGGTGAGCGAATCGCAACAGAGCTGGGGCGCGGTTCACTTGAACAGGTTTATGTAAAAGGTGAAAAAGGCTATGTTGTCTTGATGTCGGTGGGGGAGGAAGCAGTTCTTACTGCACTTGCGCGCGAACAGGCAAAGCTAGGCCTGATTCTTTTGGACATGCGTCGCGCCGCCGAAGATTTATCGAAACTGATTTAGTGGAGTCATGTTATGAGCCCTGTTCAAAAGACTGGTCTGTATTATCCCAACAAGTTTGGCCTCATCATCATTAAATCTCTTGAAGAAGTGATGGGTAGAAATGGCCTCAACGCCATCCTCAATCTGGCGGGTCTAAATAATTACATTGAAAACTATCCACCCGATAATCTGGATAAAGGCTTCGATTTTGCTGAGCTTTCTGCCATTGGAGTTGCCCTGGAGGAAATGTATGGTCCTCGCGGGGGACGTGGTCTCGCCCTGCGTGCGGGGCGCGCGACTTTCTCTGATGCGTTGAAGAACTTCGGCGCCCTGGCGGGCGCGGCTGATTTGGCCTTTGTAGTACTGCCTCTTCAATCCAAGTTACGCATCGGTTTGCCTGCCTTTGCAAAAATTTTCTCTCAGTTGAGTGACCAGCATAGCACCGTGGAAGAAAAAGATACCGAGTTTATCTGGACGATTCACAAATGTCCTGTCTGCTGGGGACGTAGCAACGCAGACAAACCTGTTTGTTATATTGCTACTGGAATCCTTCAGGAGTCTCTCAAATGGGTTTCTGGCGGAAATGAATTCCGGGTTAACGAATCAAAGTGCGTGGCTGTGGGTGACGCAGTTTGTGAATTTGTCATTCAAAAAGAACCGATTGCCTAGCAGGTGGGGTTACTGTGGCAGATGCCAAATCCAAGATTTTGATTGTTGAAGACGATCTAGACGTAGCCGAAATGCTGAACGCTTATTTCCGCGTGCAGGGCTACGATGTGTTCACGGTCAACTGGGGCGAAGATGGTGTGCGTGCCGCTCAAACAGTTTTGCCTGATCTCATGATTCTCGATATCCGTTTGCCGGATATCGATGGGTACGAAGTGGCACGCCGTGTTCGAACTGATCGCCGCACCAACCAAATCCCTATTATTTTCCTGACTGAAAAACGTGAACGGATTGATCGCCTGCAGGGATTTGAAGTGGGAGCCGACGATTACATCACCAAGCCGTTCGATGTGCAGGAACTGAGACTGCGGGTCCGTAACGCCTTGAAGCGTGTCAGTCAGGGATCGCTGACCAACCCCGTTAGTGGGCTACCTGAAGGCCCACTGGTGGAAGAACGCCTCTCGGATGTGATCCATAAGAGCGGCTGGGCACTGCTTCATATTTGTATCAACCACCTCGATACGTTCCGTGAAGCATATGGCTTTGTAGCCTCCGATGATGTATTGCGTGCGATCAGCTTGATGATTCATAACACGATGAAGGAAAACGGCTCGACCGAAGATTTCCTCGGGCACATCAGCCCGACTGATTTTGTGCTGGTTGTTACTCCCACGGATCTTCCATCGTTTCAGGAACGCATTCGTTCCCGGCTGGAGCAATCTCTCGATTATTTCTATCCCATCAAGGACCGTGAACAAGCTACGAAACAACCCGATCGACTCGCGATCCAAATCTCCGAAGTTCCTTCTGTGTATGGACGTTTCTCCAGCGTTGAGCAACTCAAGAAGGATCTCTTGAACAAACTCTAAATGCAAATCACGATCATACTGCCAACCTATAACGAAGCGGAGAACCTGCCAAAGCTGGTCTCCGCTTTATTATCTCTTCCACTCGATCTCACCCTTCTCGTGGTCGACGACCATAGCCCGGACGGTACAGGCAGGATCGCAGATGAATTATCAAATCGTCATCTCGGCAAGCTGGCTGTCCTGCATCGCGCAGGAAAACTGGGATTACGTTCTGCTTACATGGAAGGATTTCAAAAAGCATTCGATTTGGGTGCGGAGGCCGTTGTCCAGATGGATGCGGATTTTTCCCACGACCCCACCGTGCTGCCAGAAATGGCGGACCGGCTCACCTCCTGCGACGTGGTGATCGGATCCCGCTATGTGGAAGGAGGCTCGCTCGATGAGCGTTGGCCCTCTTGGCGCAAGGCGCTTTCCGCGTTCGGCAATTTTTACGCTCGAACAATTCTGACATCCCCACTGCATGACATGACGACCGGATTCCGCATGTGGCGCCGCGAGGCGTTACATGCGATGCCGCTGGATCGTATCCGATCAAATGGTTATATCTTCCTTGTGGAAATGGCGTATATTGCTTATGTGATGGGATTCAAGATCACAGAAGTCCCCATTCATTTCGCGGATCGTCGTTGGGGAAAATCAAAGATGTCATTGAAAATTCAACTTGAGGCCGCGCTACGCATCTGGGACGTGTGGTGGCATTATCGCGATCTCCGTAGGAAAAATCATCCCCATCAATTAAAAGTCCAAAAGTAAACAACGATTATTGCTGTAGTATTTCACTGAGCTTCTCCCATTCCTCAATCTGCAACGTTTCCGCGCGGCGTTGGGGATCAATGTTCACCTGGGTGAGTAAGTCTGCAGCTTCAGTAGTGGACACATGCAAGCCAGAAGAAAGCGAATTACGGAGTGTCTTGCGCTTCTGGCTGAAGCCAGCTTTGATTAATTTAAAGAACGTATTAAGTAGGCCTTCTTTGATCCGTGGGGAGGGATATATATCGACAAGCAGGACTGCGGAATCAACTTTCGGTGGGGGAAAAAATGCACTTGCGGGAATATGTGCCTCAATGCGCGGCTTGCCATAGATTTGTACACTCAATGCCAATAGACTCATATCACCGGGTTCTGCGCAAATCCGGTGAGCAACCTCTTTTTGAACGGTTAATACAATCCGACGGGGTTTTACTTCGTTTTCAAGCAAATGACGGATGACTGCCG
>DATFQC010000533.1:0-4093 GCA_035264425.1 Anaerolineales bacterium | reverse complement strand
CGCTAAGCTTTGATGCAATCCTCGGAAAGGAATACCATGGGGAGGTGATAGAAGTAACTCAGGCGGGTACTGCAGATCAAGGCGTGGTGAATTTCACTGTGACGGTGGAATTAACGGATGCCGATTCAATGGTAAAACCCGGTATGACTGCGGCCGTTAACATTGTGGTCGAGGAAATGCAGGACGTTCTTTTGGTTCAGAATCGTGCTGTCCGTCTTGTAGATAACCAACGCGTGGTTTATGTTCTGGAAAATGGACAGCCTGTCAAGAAGGATATTACACTCGGCTCTTCCTCTGATATCTTAAGCGTAGTTGCTGGCGGCGATATTAAAGCGGGTGACGTGGTCATCCTAAATCCACCGGCTGACTTTGCGCCGGGTCCGGGTGGCCGCAGGTTTGGTGGATAATACTATGCCGAACGTTATCGAAGCCCATGACATTCGTAAAGTCTACAAGATGGGCGAAGTAGAAGTGGAAGCTTTGCGTGGTGTTTCATTTCATATTGAACGCGGTGAAGTCGTTGCCATTATGGGACCTTCCGGTTCGGGAAAATCCACATTGATGAATACACTGGGCTGCCTCGATCGACCCACGTCCGGTGAATATGTTTTGGATGGTGAACCGGTTGCGTCTCTCAATGATGATCAACTCGCCAGCATCCGTAATCGCAAGGTCGGTTTTATCTTTCAAAGCTTCAATTTGCTCTCCCGCCAAACGGCCATTACCAATGTTGAATTACCCTTGCGCTATTCCGGTAACCCAGAGGGCCGCCGGGATCGTGCGATCGATGCCCTGAAAATGGTTGGGCTGGAGGACCGTATGACTCATCGCCCCTATGAATTGTCCGGCGGTCAGCAACAACGCGTGGCCATTGCGCGCGCAATTGTCAATAATCCTGCCATCATCATGGCAGATGAACCAACTGGTAATCTTGACTCAAAGGTGGGTAGAGAGATTATGTCAGTGCTACTTAACCTGAATAAAGAGAGCGGCACCACCTTGATTATCGTGACGCATGATCAGAACATTGCAGAGCAGACCGGCCGTGTAATCCGTCTGCGGGATGGGTTGCTGGAGATTGCCTCATGAGCATTGGACAGGCGTTTCTCGAGGCTCTCGAAAGTTTAAGTGGAAACAAGCTCAGGTCCGGCTTGACTGTGCTGGGAATTGTCATTGGGGTCGCGGCTGTGATCGCAATGCTGGCAGTTGGCCAGGGTGCACAAGCCTCCATCACAGGTTCAATCAGCGGGATCGGTACAAATCTCTTATTTGTTTTTCGAGGGGATCAGGCAAATAATGTTCGTAATCCGAAGCCATTGACCATTGCTGACGCCGATGCCCTGGCCGATCAATTTGCCGCGCCATCGATTGAGGCTGTTGCGCCCGCCTTACAAGGAGATGCAGCCGTATCATTTGCTGGTGAGCAGACTTCTCCTCAGCTTTTCGGTATCACACCTGATTATTTTCAGGTGCGAAATCTGAAACTTTCGGAAGGGGAATTAATTACAGAAGAACATATGCTTGGACGTGCCTCCGTGGTCTTGCTGGGATCTCAAGTGGCTACAGATTTATTCGGCCATGCCGATGGGGTGACCGGCGAGACGGTCCGGATTGAGGGCCAGCCTTTCCGTGTCATCGGTGTTTTGGAATCTAAGGGAGGCGGTGCCTTTGGCAGTGAAGATGACCAGGTGTTAGTTCCATTTACCACGGCGCAAACGAGATTGATCCGCCGCAGTACCAGCGACCGGGTGGATATTATCTTTGTGCAGGCGGCGAGCGGGGATCTGGTGACGAAAGCCACCGAAGAGATTTCCCAGATTCTGCGCACACGTCATCGTACACCCGTGGGTGCAGATGACTTCACCGTTTTTTCCCAGCAGGATCTGCTTTCAACATTCCAATCCATCACCGGTATCCTGACGATTTTTCTCGGTGGGATTGCGGGGATTTCGCTCTTAGTCGGAGGGATTGGCATTATGAACATTATGCTCGTGTCAGTCACAGAACGGACGCGCGAGATCGGTTTACGCAAAGCGCTTGGAGCACGCAAGCGGGACATTCTGATCCAATTTCTTACCGAGTCGTCTTTGCTAAGTCTGATTGGTGGCCTCATTGGCATTTTGTTAGGCTGGATGATCTCATTTGCAGTGGGGCAAATTGCCGCAGCCCGTGGCACAGCCTTTACACCCATTGTTGGGTTGAATGCGGTTGCCCTTGCCACCATCTTTTCTGCTGTTGTGGGTTTATTCTTTGGAATTTATCCCGCCAACCGCGCTGCGGGTTTGGAACCGGTCGAAGCATTGCGATATGAATAATAAGGTACATGCTGGAGGCGAAACTCCCCTGACTTTCTGCCGAAGTTAGGAGCCTTCGGACTCCAAATCCTGCTAAAATATCCTTATGCCTACTTATAAAATCCTTATTTCAGACGGACTGGACGAGCGCGGCCAGTCCATTTTGCGTGCGGCTGCAGATGTGGATTATCATACTAACATTTCTGCAGATGACTTGCTCAAGATCGTTGCTGATTACGATGGATTGATCGTTCGGGGTCAGACCCGCGTCACGTCCGCCGTGATCGAGGCAGCTTCCAGGCTGAGGGTGATTGGCCGGGCGGGGGTGGGTGTGGATAATATTGATCTCGACGCTGCCAAGAAGCACAACATTGCGGTTGTCAACGCACCCACTTCCACCACGATTGCAGTTGCTGAATTAACCTTTGGCCTACTGTTAGCCCTTGCACGTGACATCCCGCGCGCAGACGCAACAATGAAAGAGGGTCAATGGAATAAGAAGGAATTTGAAGGGGTTGAATTAAGCGGTAAGACACTTGGTATTATCGGCTATGGCAGGATTGGGATTGAAGTCGGCAAGAGGGCAGCCGCCTTTGGGATGAACGTCATCGTGTATGATCCAAATGTTTCAGAAGATGAACTTTTGCACAGCGATGCAGAACCCGTCTCTATTCAGGATTTATTTGCCTGGTCAGATTTCATCTCATTGCATCTGCCACTTAATGTTCATACGCGCGATCTGGTCGGACCTTTGGCATTCTCGCAAATGAAAGATAGTGTAAGGATTGTCTGTGCTGCTCGGGGTGGTATTATTGATGAGGCTGCTTTGCTCAATGCATTGAACAGCGGGAAGGTCGCAGCTGCGGCGCTCGATGTCTTTGAGAAGGAGCCGCCTGGTCTAACAGAATTAGTGTCCCATCCACGTGTAATTGCTACTCCCCATATCGGGGCGCAGACGGCTGAAGCCCAGTCACGCGCCGCCGAGGACATTGCCAATGAAGTGTTATCGGCACTGCAGGGCGAATCGCTCCGTTGGAAGGTTGCATAATCTTTTGAAGCAAGTTAGTATCTCAGGATAGAGGAGAGACGATGAGTGAAAAGCTGAATCAGTTGAAGGAAAAACTTGGTGAAGTTGACGATATTGGAAAAGCAGCCAGCGTATTAGGCTGGGACCAACAGGTTAACATGCCACCCGGGGGAAATGAAGCGCGCGGCCAGCAGCTTGCGACATTGAGCAAGATCGCTCAGGAGAAATTTATCAGCGAAGAAGTCGGCCGGCTCATTGACGACCTGAAACAGGAATTTGATGGCGCCGACACGGATGAAGCTGCCATGGTGCGCGTGGCTGAACGGAACTATAACAAGGCCAAACGTGTGCCGCCTGCCTTTATTGCCGAACAAGCCATTGTCACATCCAAAGCGTTTGAAGCCTGGATGGAAGCAAGAAGCAAGTCAGACTTTTCGATCTTCCGTCCTCACCTGGAAAAGGTCGTGGAGCTGGTCCACAAATATATTTCATTCTTCCCAACAGGTGAGCATCCCTATGACACTTTGCTGGATGATTTCGAACCTGGCATGAAGACTGTTGATGTAAAAGCGATTTTTGATAAGTTGCGACCAAAGCAGGTCAAGCTTATCAAAGCGATTGCTGCCAGCAAGCAAGTGAAAGATGATTTCCTGTACAAGAAATATAACGAAAAGAAATTGATGGATTTTGGTGTGGATGTGATCACCAAGTTCGGTTATGACTGGAAGCGTGGACGACAGGATAAAGCGCCGCATCCATTCGAAACAACGTT
>DATFQC010000532.1:0-3127 GCA_035264425.1 Anaerolineales bacterium | reverse complement strand
TGGCAGGTCTCGTGAAGTGTTCGATGATGAGGGTGTGTTGCAGGTGGCAATGTATTATCCCCATACGAAACAAAAAACAGATGGCAGTACGAATGTCGACGTGACCGAACCATTCACGAACAACATCCGCATTGCGGGTCTCATGCACGAACCGCAGGATGGTTCCTCCATTGCCATGGCGGGGCCGATGGGGATGGTCAAATTATTTGTGCGGACCGGTGTGCAGGTTGTACGCGATGTCTACGCCGCCTACCAAACCAAACTGGACGAATTAGGGATCGCGGGCAAATCCCTGGCGGTCGCAATCGTTCATCACGCCAATTACAAGATCAACAAACTCAAAGAAAAACATCTTCAAAATGAAGGAATTGTTTTGCCGATGCCCTGGTTGCTGAGCGAATTTGGAAATGTCAGCGCGGCCTCGAATATGATCGCCTTCCTGCGGGAATTGCCGAACTTGAAGCCTTTCGATCATGTTCTCATCGATGGTTTTGGCGCTGGCACTTATTATGATGCCTTAGCGGTGGAACTGGGAGGCTAATTTTATCGCTCAAGGCATGGTAATAGTGGCTTACCTATTGAAAGATAAATGAGCGTCAATCTGGCGCTTTCAATAGTCAATTAATTTGTTTCTTTTCCGTCCGGCTTTGTAGCCGGACGGAAACTTTTTGTAACTTCCCATTGCAAAATCCGTCTTGAATATGAGAAAAGATATCCTATTAACAGTGAGAACGGGTAATGTACCGCATCAATCAAAACCAGGAAGTTGTTCGAATGTTGTTGAAATTAAAAGATATTGAGGAGGATTATCCAGTTCGCCTGTTTTCATACCGAAGAACATCCTTTGTGATTCTGCTGGCGCGTTATATTGGCTCTCTCGTACGTTTCTGATTCAAAATAGGGCGGCAAGCAGCTTGATCTGCGAGACGTGATTTGAATAATCCGTTAGCGCGAATCCAAATAAAAACTTCCCGATCAAAAATCGGGAAGTTTTTATTAACTGCACAAACGTATCTGATTACGAGGCGGTCGCCGGGCGACGGAACCAGTTTTTCCATTCCTGATTTTCCCACACGACCAGGATGGGCGATGCATTGAAGATCGAAGAATAGGTACCACTGAAAATGCCAACGATCAGAATGAGCACGAAATGACGAATGCTTTCTCCACCGAAGAGTACCAGCGCGAATAACGTAAACATAACCGTCAACTGGGTGTTGATCGAACGGTCGAGGGTTTGAACGATGGAATGGTTGACAAGCGGTTCGTAGGCCACGCGTCGATATACATGTGAATTCTCGCGAATGCGGTCGAACACTACGATCGTATCATGTACTGAGAAGCCAATGACCGTGAGAAGCGCGGTCAGGAAAAGAGCATCTGCTTCCCAACCCAGGAAGTAAGCCAGGATCGCTTCCACGCCCAGCACGACGAAGACATCATGCAGCATTGCCAAGATGGCGGCGGTACCGTAGCGGAAGGCATGATCCACGCCCCGGAAGGCATACCAGATGTACAGCAGGATTGCGACCGCCGCCATCAGGATCGCGATTCCGGCTGCACGTGTTACTTCCGCTCCAACCGATGCGCTTACTGAAGAAAACGCCAGCGTGTTGATCGGACTGCCACTGAGGCTTTCGAATTCAGCAACAATCTGGCCTTTCGTGGCATCATCAATCGTCTTCGAGCGGATGGCGTATGAGTCCGTGCCAAGTTCTTGAATAGTCGGATCTGTATTCGGGGCGAACTTGAGGAATGCGGCCTGAATTTGTTCAGACGTAGGGCGGGTTCCAGTGAACTGAACTTCCAGGAGGGAGCCCCCAGTAAAGTCAATACCAAGGGGTATTGGAGTGCCAATATTTACCCAATTGATGATCATGAAGATGAGGCCTGGAATAATGACCAGGAGGGAAATGAGAAAGTAAAGGTAACGGTTTTTGATGATGTTCATTGCGGTTCTCCCAACCCAAACCAGCGCGGGTGGTCAGCGAGTTTCATGTTGTCCAGCAGTGTATGCAGGAACGTACGGGTCACGATGATAGCTGTGAAAAGACTCATTAATACACCTAGGGCCAGTGTGATCGAGAAGCCCTTGACCATGCTTGCCCCAAATGTATTGCCAAATACATAAAGGATAAGACAGGTGATCAACGTGGAGGTGTTTGAGTCTCGAATGGATGGCCAGGCACGGCTCCAGCCGAGATCTATGGCCTGACGCAGGTTTCTGCCCGCCCGTAATTCTTCCTTGAGACGCTCAAAGATCAGGATGTTTGCATCCACGGCCATACCAATACTGAGAATAAAGCCTGCGATCCCTGGCAGGGTTAGGACAATCGGGATAGATTTGAATAGTGCTAGAGAGAGGATGGCATAGGTGATCAGGGCCAGGTCCGCAATTAAGCCTGGCAGACGATAATATAGCAGCATGAAAAGGATCACGACCGCCAGACCGATCATGCCGGCCATCAGACTCTTGCGCACCGATTCTTCACCCAGCGTCGCGCCGACCGTTCGGCTTTCCACCACTTTGACCGGTACGGGCAGTGAGCCGTAACGCAGTTGAATTGCCAAGTCGTTGGAGGACTGCGCAGTGAAGCCGCCTTCGATAATGCCCTGTCCATCTGTAATCGGATTTCTGATCACGGGTGCCGAGATCACCCGCTTATCCAGCACGATACCAAGATATTGATTGGTATGGGTTGTGGTGTAATCCGCAAAAATCTTTGTACCTTCCGTAGAAAGCGTAAAGCTGACGGCTGGCTGTCCCGTTTGATTAGAGGAAACATGAGCTTCTTTAAGGTCTGCACCAGTCATCACCGTGTGATACACGGGCGCCTCTTGTCCAGCAGCCGGTGTGGGCTGACCAGGAATGGTTGTCGGCGCAGGTTGAGTTGGATTCGCATTGGACGTCGCTTCAGGGGTTGCAGTCAAGGCGGCGCCATCTGTTGTATCTGACTGGGCAAAATCGGTTTTGATTACAGTACCAGACTCAACTGGAGTTGTCCCCATATCCACGAATTCCAACAAGCCTGTTTGTTGCAGGGAGGCAACTACTTCTTCGGGGTTGCTAACGCCAGGGAATTCTGCCACAATGCGCCGTTCACCGGCGGTTTGCATCAGCACTTCA
>DATFQC010000531.1:0-3007 GCA_035264425.1 Anaerolineales bacterium | reverse complement strand
TGATTTCCTTTTTCTCTACGGGGCGACTCAAGCGCAGGTCCACGCGCTCGTAAAAGGCGGGGCCGACATCATTGAGCAAGTCTTCCACCAGACTTTGCAATGTCTTACCTGAAGAGGCGATCATCTCCACCAGCAGCAATCCCATGATCGGGCCATCGCCTTCTGGAATATGCCCCTTAAACGAGATGCCGCCTGATTCTTCCCCGCCCATCAAGACATCTTCTGTCATCATGTAGTCGGCAATGTGATTGAATCCGACCGGAGTCTCGTAAAGCGTGAGCCCATAGCGTTTCGCCAATCGATCAATCATACGGGTCGTGGAGACCGTCCGCACGACTGCGCCGGTCCAGCCGCGTTTTTCAACAAGATACTTCAACGATAAGGCCATGATCTTATGCGGATCAACGAAAGTAGCACGTTCATCCATGGCGCCGATGCGGTCTGCATCTCCGTCGGTCACCACACCGAAGTTACCCATCCCGGAGCTGATCGCAGAAGCCAGCGCGCCGAGATATTTCGCAATGGGTTCTGGGTGCACACTTCCAAAACCTGGATTCATTTCCCCTCGAATCTCCGCGATCTCACAACCTGTTCCCTGTAAAAACGATTTGATGACGCCACGTCCCGCGCCGTACATGGCATCCACAACAAAACGTTGTGGATTTTCCGCGATGATGTCCGTGTTGATCAGTGTCCGCATGTGGTCGAAATAAGAAGGCAGGGGATTGAACTTGTGAATTAAACCTGCCTCGCGCGCTTTCTTAAAGTCCATTAAATTCGGTCCGCGCGCCTGCTGCTCGTTGTCGTTGATATACACTTCCACGCGGCGGCATTGTTCGGGCAAAGCCGACCCACCGAATGCACCCTTGAGTTTGACACCGTTGTAACGCGGCGCATTATGAGAAGCGGTGATCATCACACCGGCAATCGCGCAATGATGTTTTACTGCATAGGAAATGGCCGGAGTTGGCGCATCGGATTGGGCAAGCAGAACTGTAAATCCATTCGCCGCCAGAACACGTGCAACCTCACCCGCATAGCGATCTGATAGGAAACGCGTATCAAAGCCAACCACGATCTTTTTTGGATCTGGGTAGGGTCCGCCATTCCCAGATTTATCCCAGTGGTCTGAAGCGATCGCGTCCGCGATGGCTTGCGTAAGGATGCGCAAATTATCGAATGTAAAGGTATCTGAGATGACGGCTCGCCAGCCATCCGTTCCGAAGTGAATAGGCATAATATTTCCTTGATAAAAATTCCTTCTTTGATAAAGATATGTAGATTATGGGGTAGGTGAAGGCTGCCAGTTTGCAACAGGCGTGGCAGTTTGTAGAACCGTCTGGATCATCCATCCTTCTACCCGCGCCTCGTTGACGATTGCAAAGACGTGTACCCAGATCACGCCATTTACATCCTGCAAGTCATCGGGAATGATGGTGACCGTGGATCCATTGCCAAGAGTGACCAACACGGTTCCCCCTGGCTTTTCGCGAATAAATGCGCCGCCGCCTTCCGAGGCACGAATGATGGCAAGGATGGGGGTCGGTTCGGCTGTCACCGTGGATGTAGGCGTTTCGGTTGCCGCGAGAGTGACGTTTGTTAGAGTCAATTTGGGAGTTTGTGAAGAAATGCCTGTCAGATTACTATTGAACCCGGTTGCCTCAACAGGTGTAAGAGATTGGGTTGTCGAGGGAATGGCTACCGGTGTGGAGGTTGAGACAATAACGGGAAGTGGTTCAGGCTTGGAGAGACCGGTTCTGGTCATGACCCAGTTTCCAAAGCCAGTATAGGAAATCACAATCGCGATGAGCACGATGAAAATGGATCCGGTGAAGACCAACCCTCCAAATGAGGTAGGGTAGAAGCGCAAGAAGAAAAGTGTAATGATTCCAAAGAAAGTCCCCCAGGCAAGATGGACAATGAACACAAATAATCCCTGGGGCCATAATCCGCTGACGCTGCTTCCCAACCCGAAACCTGCTGCACAGAGTGGGAGAAAAAGTTCATAAGCCAGCAACGCGCTGGGAAGGTATGGGCGATCCTCTGAACGTATGAACGAAATGGTGATCAGAATGGAAGCGATGGTGAGGACAATGAGATCGGGCCACCATAGGCGACTGTGGGTAAACGCTTCGTTGAACGTTAAAGGTTGAAATGTTTGTGAAGCAAAGCCTGCAAGCCACCCACAAAAGAAAATAATTAGCGAACTTATGAGAAGAGCGCTCACAGTCTGTGCAAAAAGACGTGGCGCGCCAGCGATCATGGAAAGAGTAGCACCAATCCACGGAGTCAATAATGGCGCAACCAGGATTCCGAAGATCAGTAATGCCTGTGCATTAAAGAAATAACCCAACCCGAGGATTGCTCCCGCAACAAGCGAGAACACAAACAGCTCGTAGGAAGGGAATGCGCGCCGGGCAAGATGCTCAAATAAAGCAGCCCGCCCTTCTTGATCAGTTGGGAAATAAGCGCGTCTCTGGGCACGGCGCCGGCGCGCACGCGCGGAGACAAACTCAGGTGTCTGTTCCGGCTGGGGTTGTGAGGTAGGTTCAGAAAAAGTCATGCAATGTGACCTTGGATGAGTCTGGCTGGTCAATTATACAGGATTGTCAGATGGGGGAGGCGCCCATGACTTTTGAACCAGCCTGTTTATTTTCCAAACGATGCGTTCTCGCGTTATTGACATGTATTCTGCATCGGTTATAATACCGTCCGCACAAAATAGTCGACCGACTGAATGGCAGAGCAATTGCCTCTTAATCAAAGGCTCTCTCGGCTGATGTGCGTGTAAACATAATATGGGCCCGTAGCTCAATGGCAGAGCAGTAGACTCTTAATCTATGTGTTGGAGGTTCGATCCCTCTCGGGCTCACAAAAATAGGTTATTTTCAGCCACAAGCACCTAGGATCAAAAAAAAGCCTAGGTGCTTTGATTTTAAAATATTAAGCGCGTAGTAAATGGTCACCCTTTAGTGTTCCTTACAGGAGTTGAAAATGAAACGATGCA
>DATFQC010000530.1:0-3943 GCA_035264425.1 Anaerolineales bacterium | reverse complement strand
CTTATGGAATGACCCCGCTTGAATGTCGATATCCAGAAAGGCAAAGAACAGCATGATCATCAGCAGATACTGGATGTAGGTAGATAAGGCGTGAAACTGCGGGAACAGGATTCCCAACACGATCATCAGCAGCAGTCCCAGTACTTTGCCGTAGGAGTTCCAGGTTGATCTGAGGTGGAGTGTGAGGGCGGTCATGAGATATGGATGAATTTTTCTCGAAGTTACCGATTGCGGATAGGACAATGTATCCTAAAAACAATCATACCCCCTTCCTGTTCCTTTCGCTCGACAATGAGTCAGAAATAACGCTAGCGCATGTGCATTAGCCAATCCTGCACGCTGACCTCTTGCTCTCCCCCTTTAGGTTTCCTATGCTCATACATTCCACTGGCCTGCATTCTGTACGCAAGCTGGTTATCACGCAAATAGGCTCCCAGGACCTCCTCACGGATATAGCGGATATGGTCGGGTTGTTCGAGAGGGAATAAAAGTTCAATACGACGGTTCAAGTTACGTTCCATCAGGTCTGATGAGCCTAGATAGATTTGCTCCTGCCCACCGTTGAGAAAATAAAAAATGCGGCTGTGCTCCAGATAGCGTCCCACGATACTGGTCACGCTGATCGTTTCACTCAGGCCTTTTACGCCCGGGCGCAGGCAGCACATTCCACGCACAAACAGATCAATCTTCACCCCTGCCTGTGAAGCTTCGTAAAGCAGATCGATCATCCTCGAATCAGTTAATGAATTGACCTTGAGAATCAAGCGGGCCGGAAAACCAGACTTGCTGTATTCCATCTCCCGCCGGATCAATTCTTCCAGGCGCTGGCGTAAATTGAAAGGGGCGATCAGAAATTTCTGATAGTTCTGATCTGTCGATAAACCCATCAAATAATTGAACAACTGGTCGGCATCTTGTCCCATCGCCTGATCACAGGTAAACATGCCCAGATCTTCATAAATCTGGGAAGTAACGGCGTTGTAATTCCCGGTCGCAACATGTAGATAGCGGCGAGGACCCTCCTTTTCCCGGCGCACGACCATCCCAAGCTTTGAATGCGTTTTGAACCCGGGCAGCCCATGGACAACATTGACGCCAGCCTGTTCCAGAAGATGCGCCCAGCCCATATTGGATTCTTCGTCAAAGGTTGCCTTTAGCTCGATGACCGCCGTCACTTCCTTGCCATTCATAGAGGCATTCATCAACGCCTGGATGACCGGCGAATCCTGGCCGACGCGGTAAAGAGTCTGCTTGATCGCGGTCACCCTGGGGTCCTGCGCGGCAAAGGTTAGAAAATCAACCACCGGTGAGAATGAATCATAGGGATGGTGAAGCAACAGGTTTTCGCGCTGGATTGCACTGAAGATATCGCGTGGATGGGTGGCGCGCTTGAAAACTTTTGGAATGGCCGGCTTATATTCCTTATATTTCAGATCATCCCGCTCGACGCTGCTATATAACTGCCATAAGCTGCGCAGCCCTAATGGATTTCCCTTTACATAGAAATCCTGCTGGTCAACTTTCAGGATTTCGGCCAGCAAGTTACGGATATCCTCCGGCATACTTTTGTCAATCGCCACCTGCATCACCGGGCCAAACTCCTGGCGCTGGAGACTTAACCGTTGGATGCTTACCTCTATGTTTTCAAACAGATCGTAGGCATCCAGGTCATCGAGGTGCACAGCTGCGTCCCGAATAATGCGGAAAGGATGTACAGCAATGACCTTGAGATCAGGAAACACCTTGTTCAAATTGGCA
Organism: Anaerolineales bacterium; assembly: GCA_035264425.1. Classification (GTDB taxonomy): domain Bacteria; phylum Chloroflexota; class Anaerolineae; order Anaerolineales; family Villigracilaceae; genus Defluviilinea. Next base: position 2,185 of record DATFQC010000530.1, on the reverse strand, counting down.
ATAATGATTTGCTCCAGCCAGATAAAATAATAATGAGGCAAGCTTTTGCTGTTCTTATGGGCCTTGTCAGAGGACTGTTTGACAAGGAAAAGGCGAGGTAATGTATCCGGAATTTGCAGGCGCAGTAACCGGGTACTTCCTTTTGGGTCACGAAGAACAATGGCCAGATTCAAATACAAATTCGAAACATGTGGGAAGGGATGCCCATGGCTGAGCGGCAATGGGATCAGGAGTGGGGAAATCGTTTTCTTGAAATACTCGTAGACGCGCTCTTTCTGATGTTTGCTCAACTTCGAATATTCCATAAAATGGATCCCCGATTCCTCAAGTTGAGGCAGGACCTTTTTGTGCAAACATTGGAGTGCATGGGTGTAAAGCTCGCTGGCCAGCGCCCGAACCGCGCTTAATTCATGGGACGGGTCCGAAACTATAAGAGAGTCTTGGGGACTTTTCAACGACATCCGTCTGTGGATGTCCGAAATCCGCAACATGAAGAACTCATCCATGTTGGAACCGAAAATCGCCAGGAACTTGACCCGTTCCAGCAGAGGATTTTTCTGGTCTTGCGCCTGGTCGAGGACGCGACGCTGGAATTCCAGCAGGCTCAGATCGCGGTTCACATACGGCGAAGAATCAGAAAGCGAGACGGGATTAACTTCCAGTGTGGACATAAAAGAGTTTGAGGTTTTCTGCATAGGATGTTTTTGGTTATTTGGAAAGTTCCACCATCAGCGCCGGTGTTAATAACCATTCCAGGGTGGCTCGCTGGTCTTGATATAAATTATCCGCAGAAAGGTAGCACACACCACCTTTTTTGAAATTGATCTGTAAATCCTGATTGCCCGTCGTGAGCCAGCTAATCAGCTGACCCAGCATCGGTTCATGCCCTACTAAGGCAAGGCTTTCCACATCATATTTTTCTTGGATCTCATGGATCAGGTCCTGAAAGTCCCCGGGTGGGATTAAGTTATCGGTAAAGCGAATCTGATCCTGCATATTGAATTCATTGGCCAGGATTTTTGCGGTGTCACGCGCTCGTACATAAGGGCTGGAGAGGATGATATCAAGTCCGATGCCAAATTGCCGAAGTCCCTTCACAATTTTGTCCATCTTCTTGCGACCTTTGTCAGTGAGCGGGCGCTGGCCGTCATCCTCATAACCCGGGGTTCCGCGTGGAACTGCAATTGCGTGACGAACAATATATAAATCCATATTTACACTTCTTTCTTTTTTTGTTCCCTTTGCCAGGGGAAAGCGACCAAAGGCGTAGAGCGCCAGAAATTTAGCACCTCCCCTTTGTTTTTTAGGTAGGTAGATAATGCTTCCGCCAGAGCTTTCTCGTAGAAGCGGCGAGCAGGCCTCGGGTCATAGGAATTGCTGTCTTGGGCAAACGCTGCCAGAGTTTCCAAAATAACTTGTCCATCATGAATAATACCCATCTGGGTCTGATAATCATGCATGTGCTGCAATTGAATTTCAGGGAAATCAGGCAGGCAGGGATGGACGACCTCCACCATATACCGAAATTTTTTGAATGCGACCCGCAGGTGATGGATGCTGATAAGCTGCGCCGGATCAATTTCACCATAGCACTGTATGACCGTTAAATAAGCTTCATCCACCGCCTGAGGCAGTTTGCTTTGTAATTCATCTACAGAAAGATCTTCCAGAGCGCCTTGTATCTTAACTAACTTTTTATCAACACCTCCCGGCTTAGTGTTTTGGACATACTTTTCATCTGAACGCTGCTCCCGCTTTTCGAGTTTTTCCAGATAATTTTGAAAAGGTTCAAGCTCTGGGAACGTCCCAATATCTTCAGATACCCTATCCAGCATCACCTGGATGTCACGCAGATCACTAAACTCATCCAATTGTTCTTTCAGGCTGTCTGATAATTTCTCAATCCTCGCAGCAGAGGTAGTAAATGCCATGACATCCAGCGTCGCGAGCAGGCGGCGTATGGAGGTGCGCAAATCGTGAACTGCCTTCCTGGAAAATTCAGCGCGGCAGCGTTTTAGATTCTCGCGATAGGCAGCTTTTTGCTTGTCAAGTGCGTCGATTAAAAGATTTCTGGCATCCATAGGTACAGATTGCCTTTCACGTACGGTTTTGGTTGTCAGTACCCAACTACTATTTTAAGTAGTATCCGAACCCGTTTTTAAATGAAATTATCTGCATCTCTCTA
>DATFQC010000529.1:0-3562 GCA_035264425.1 Anaerolineales bacterium | reverse complement strand
GAATGCCTGCATTCTCAATTCGCGCAACAACTTCATCCAATGCGTTCTGATCGGGTAACTCTACTGCAAAGTGACGGAGACCCAACGCATCTGCGGGGGGCGCAGCGGCGCCCTCGCCTTGCCAGGTGTTGAGGCCGATATGATGGTGATATCCACCCGCAGAAACAAACGCCATGCGAAAGGCTTTTGCCACGCCCATCAGATCAAACCCGATAACACCATGATAGAAGTCCACGGCCTCTTCGATATTGCGGACATGCAAATGGATATGTCCCATGCCTGTTTCAGGAGAGACAGATACGTCCAGCTGATCATCTTCGTTTAGATGACTCAACAACGCATTCACATCCAAAGGCTCGCGGCCATCGCTGAGGCTGCCATCCGCACGACGTGTCTCATAGACGCCGTTCGCCAAGGTCCAACTGCCATCTTCAGGAGATTCCGTATAGAGTTCGATGCCATTGCCTTCCGGGTCATCCAGGTAGGTGGTCTTTGTCATAATGTGATCGGTCGGATAGTTCGGATATTTCAGGACGAACAAGCGTCCGATGGCACGCGCCAGTTCACGCCGATCCGGGAATAAGACTGCAAAGTGATAAAGTCCCGTCACGCGGCTATAACGTTTAAAGTCAGGTTGTTCCACCAGGCGCAGCAAATCCGAGCCACCGGCTCCTAACCCCGCCTGATCCCCTTCACGCCAATGTAATTGAAAACCAAGAACTTGTTGATAGAAGGTGAGCTGATTCTCAAGGCTGGCAACATTCAGGGAAACGGTGCCAACATGAGTAGCAGGATGGATGGAAAACTCTGTTTTGGTTTCTGAATTGGGTAAAACGCTCATATCTATCTCCTTACTAATAAGATGAGCAGTTATTGCAGATTCTTTCTACTGATTTCCGTTAACAGTTAATTTGATTAACATATATACAGTGATAAAACCTGCCACCACATGCATGATCATCAAAGTAATAGCATAGGGCCAGCCAGCGCCAGGGAATGGCGCAGACGCAGCGGCAATATCAGGTAAAAAACTTATGACCAGAAACACGGACGAAATGATGAGGTAAGTGCGGACAGGATTTTTTGTAAAGCGAGCAACCAGCGCAAACACAACTACTGCAGCTGTACAAAGAATAACGGTCAGAAGAATGGAGATGATAATCATCTCAAGTCCTGGACCATACGGGGGAGCCAAAATTGCCATTGCAAGGCTGCGCACGATTAATACGCCAATAACTGCTGCAAGAACTGTCAATGGTCCAACCCACCAAAGTTTACGTGCTTGAATAACGGAAGTGACGGCAGTCATGATTTTCTATTTTCTCCTGCTGTAAATTTAAGAGTTGGGCTTAATAGCCCAACTCTTCCTTCACAATGATCATAGCGATGCGGTTCGGACGAATTTCACGATTGACAATCAGCACTTTGTTAACATTAGTACCCATGTTATAGAGCTGCCGCATATGTACTATTTCGAGGGGCAGGTCATATTCGTAGATCCGCTTCATCCCTTCATCGATGTCTTTGACGAGCTTCTGCGCACCAACAACCCAAATGACCTTTCCTGCACCCGAGGCATAGGGCCCAAGCTGACTCCCCGTGTTCGAAGCGATCAAAACCTGTCCAGCTTCCGTCACCGCATGGACACTGCCCGCCGCATAATCGGGCGCACCGCCCAGCTTGCGAATTTCTCTACCTTGGGTCTCCCGGTTCATTGCAAACATCTTTGGGCGGATCGCCTCATACTTTCCTGATTTGTCGATTACATCTTTGACCCCAATTGTTTCAAGCGTAACGGAAGCGCCAAGGAATACTTCTGCTCCTTCAGGAACCAATTCAAAGAAAATACGCTTGGCTTCCTCGCCATTTGCAGCAACAATGGCATGGATGCCATTTGCTTCAAGCGCTTCGACCGTGCGCTCAATTTGTTCGTCACTTGCCAGTTTCGCAAATTCCTGGTTTGGAGTCAGTTCTGAGTCTACTTTCGTTTGGGTTAACATTAATTTCCTTTTCTTTGGACCAGAGTCAAGCTCTGGTCAATTTAATTATTATTTCCGATTTGCAAAAGGATACGCCCGCGGCCATGGCCGGTTCGACTTAGTTCCTGTGCCTGATGAGCTTCGGTCAGCAGGAAAACCTTGCCAACCACAGGTTTCAGTAATTTCGTCTTGATCAATTCTGAAGCCTCTTTTAGATGATCAGCAGAAGCGCGTCCCGCGCTTACGGCGCGTATGTTTTGCGCCTTGCCGGCGCCCTCAGCTGGCCTCGCAGCAACCGTCACAAAAATGCCACCAGGCCGGATCACCTGGAATGATCGTTCAACGAGATCAGCTCCGACGGTATCAATAACAGCATCCATATCTCTGACAAGCGTTTCAAAACGTGTCGCATTGTAGTCAATCATATTGTCCGCGCCGAGAGAACGGGCAAACTCAAGATTTCCTGCCGAAGCCGTTCCTGTAACATGCGCACCTTTCCATTTCGCCAATTGGACCGCATACGCGCCAATTCCGCCTGCCGCTCCATGAATAAGAATGCGCTGCCCTGCTTGGACATTGGCAGTATCAAGCAGGGCTCCCCATGCCGTAAGGAAACCCATGGGAATCGAGGCTGCCTCTTCAAACGTGAGTTCCCCTGGTTTGGGTTGTACATCGTTCGCCGAAGCCAGCGCATATTCAGCATATCCACCGCTGACAATGCCATAGACTTCATCACCCTTCTTCAACGCAGTGATATTTGCACCAACCGCTTCGACAACTCCTGAGCCCTCTAAACCTGGCGTCCACGGGAAGGTGAGAGGCATAAATTGTTTAAAGAAACCAGCTTGATATTTCCAATCCGCCGGGTTGACTCCCGCGGCTTTGAGTTGGATCAACACCTGATCGGCATTGGGCTCCGGGCGGGGCACCTGTTCAAGTATAAGAACTTCCGGCCCACCATAGTCGTGAGCTTGAATCGCTTTCATGCTTGCATTTGACACGAGAAACTCCTAATTGTTTTCGTTAATCACCTATCCCGCACGGGTGTACGAGATAAATAAAAATTTGCTAGCTCAATATCTTAATCGCACTTGCCCAATTTGTTCCAAGCGTGCCCTGAGTGACAATGTGTAGAAGTTGCATGCCTTCAATTTGGCGGGCGCGGTGTAGCGGTCCCGTATCGACCGGTCGCATACCGCTATCCTTCACAAGTTGCGCGACCTTGCTTTTTGCATCCTCATCATCGCCGGCAATGAACATATCGAGCGGCTCCCCATCTACTTCTCCTGCGAGAAGGGTGCCAGCATAGGTCGTATTGAATGCCTTGACTACTTTTGCTTCGAAATCAACTGCTTTCGCGACATCTTCCGCGGAAGAGGAGTCAGGGGCGGTGGCAAGGCCATCGTAGGTCGAATTCAACGGGTTGGCGATATCCACGACGGTTTTGCCCTTCAGTTTTGCGCCGAGTTGTTTAGCGATCTCAATATTGCTTCCATACCAAACGGCCAGCACCACTACATCGCCAAGCTTAACCTCGTCGAGATCCGCCGCAGTGACCTGAGTTCCCTGCTTTGCAGAGGCTT
>DATFQC010000528.1:0-5672 GCA_035264425.1 Anaerolineales bacterium | reverse complement strand
GGCTGACCGTTTTCATCGAATCCCCAGAAAAACATATGAGGATTAATAGCGATCGCCAGATCGTTGACGGCTTGGTTTAATCTTTCCCAATCGGGATGACTTTTGGTTAATCTTCTTGCCATTCTGAGAGTTTAAAGGTCTCTTCATTAATCTTCCAGAGAAGATAACCCGAGATTTCCTAAGGAATACCCCTACTGGTAGAACTACCATCCCTAATCAGGGCTAAGATTTTTCCGATCTTCTACATAAAAAGCTATTTTTAGCGCTCAGATAGAAATTCCCGCATTGATTTTAGTTATTCAATCCGAACGAGAAGGGGGTCGACAGCAGGTTCGGCGGGGTCTTTGACCCCGCCGAGCAGGATAGTCATAGTTCGTGATCGATAATTCTTTCAGCAACAAGCAGGATTTGATCGGCAGCAAAATCAGCCGCATCCTGGGTCAAGCCTTGTTCAACCATCAGAAGCCTGACAATTTCCTCATGACCCATCTCTACTATTTCATCGGGCTGCCAGCCTTTAGCATAGGTGGCATAGATTTCTTCCGCGCTTAAATCGTAATACACGGTTTCGATCTCACTATCACGATGAGTATCAGCAGCTCGTTGCGCGAGTTTTTCACGTGATTCGCGAACTTGTGCTTCGAGCGCACTCAGCGTCTCTCTTAGCGTCACCATAGGGTCCTCATCCTGTTTTGTGACCACAATATCCTGGGGACGCTTGTAAACGACGATCCGAACGCGATACAAGTCATAGGTCTGTGTGTCTGCAGTTTTTTCCAGGGCAACCGCCGCCCCGATCATGTCCGAATGTGACGAGGCGAGTTCCCGCAAGCGCTGCTCAGTTTCACGCTTGAACTCGTCACCCACATCAGACACCTCAATGTTATAGTCAATATAAAAATCCGAGCTTCCCATACTGGCTCCTTTAATCCTTAAATTTGATAAGGCTTCGGCTTGTGAGAAATTCCATAGTTCGAGGCCAGACCTAATCATATAAACAATTGATAGACAAGGCAATTAGGGATTTCCCGATATCAACTGCAGAGGTCTACAACGAGCCAGTTGTTTTTTAGGTTTGAAATCTGTATAATAGGAATATGCTGACTGGATTATTTTCCCCTGGCGATGAGTGGAGAATTCATATGCTGAGAGGCCTTTTTGGTGCAACGCGCTGGAATCAGTATACGACAAACTGGCCTGTGGCCTTGGATGCTTTACGTCGACTGTGGGAGACGGGCAGAGTATCCGAATTAAAAACCCCATTTTGTGAACCGGTTGAAAAGCCGAAGGTGTTTTAGAGCCTGTAAGCCGTAGTGCTGAACCTCCATATTATGGAGGTTTTTTATTGTGTCCAAAACGATCTTCGCTGCGCATTATCAATGATCGACTATGGTCTCCAGCATGCTCAGCAATTTTGTGGTCGTGTTCCAGTTGCGGATAGTCATGCTTTGGTACATTGGCAGGGTGATAATGCGAGCTAATTTACTCTGGGTCGCGCGGCTGCTGAGTCTTGAAAAATAAAGCACACCTTTCCCGGCAAAGGCCTGGTCGACTCCCTCTTTTGTAGCGACACTTTTCATCGCTTTTGCCGCGCTAAGAGGCTCTTTTAGGAATATGACATCGTAGCGGTAGGTGGCTGGATCGCTGCCGAAGCCTTTCGGCGCATGTGTAACGATATCTTTCATTTGCTTACGAGATCGGACGACCACGCGTGACTCATAGTTAAATGTTTTCGAGAGGGCGTCTTCGATCTCTTTCGTCAACTTGACCTGGTCTGACCCAGCCGCGCTAAAAAGGACATTTCCACTTTGGATGTACGTGTGTACATCCTTAAAGCCTACGTCTTCCAAACAAAGCTTCAAATCTATCATCTTGATGAGATTCTTGCCGCCAACATTGATACCGCGCAGTAAAGCTACATATGCGTTCATAGTTGTTTAATTATATACGTACCCAGTGATCAAAGCGACTTCTGATAGATTGTTTCCCTCTTTGCAACCCTGAACCCGCACTCCTCATATACCCTCGTTGCCCCGGACAGATTCTCACTATCTACCCACAGCGCTGATTCACGCATTCCGGCTTCCTTTTGGGCTCGTAGGCTACGGATGATTAACGCCCGGGCCAGACCGCGCCGCCGCCAGGGACGCCGCACGCTAATGAACTCAGTCCAGCCGCGCTGCCGATGGTAGGTTTCATTCTGTTCATGATCGATATACGTGCGCACTTGTCCGGCAACCTGATCTTTAGCAACATCCCAAGCAATTTGCCATAGCTCCGGTTGAAAGACGGTTTTATCTGCCAGCCAGGCCTGATAATCCTCCTCGCCTGGCTCAACAAATCCCCAGTGATCACGGAAAGCCTCGGTGTCTGCATCCCAGATCGCCCGGTAGTGTTCGGGCAACACGAGGCGCACCTCCAAGCCTTCTGGCAAAGGAAAGTCAGGAATATTTTCCAGATCTGGCTGGACCATTTCGAGGCCGTAGCGAACTGCTTGGTAGCCAGTCTTTTCCAGCATGGCCGCGAAGCCAACTTCGCCCTGCTGTGCTATACACAGAAAATGTTTGGGAATCTCCGCTGGGTGATCGGTAGCAATCTCCCGCAGTCGACCTTCGACCCAATGCAGCATGGCGAGCCCTATCCCCCTACGGCGCCAGGCTGGGCTGATCCTTCCGAAGAACATATACCGGCGCTCGCCGCTGCCTTCTTCCCGCCATGTGCCGCGCGAATAGCCGATCGCCTCTGGCTCACGGCCGTCACCAGGGTTGATCTCAGCCACGATCATATCCGTGGATGGATCGCAGTTCGTCAGGTGCGCGAAGAGAGTAGCCAATTCATCGGCTGTGTCGGCACGTTCGGTGCCGTCCACCACGGCAGAGGCGCGCGTGATAGCTGCCATGTTATGAAAATCATCCGGAATGCGAAAATGCCTGAATGTCAGCCCGGGAATTGCCGGAGCATCCGGTAGTAAAAAAGTATCAGCGGCCATAGGTTCAGATTTCTTTCTTCGTGAGAGTTTATCAATGCAACAGACATGGCAACATATATGGATATAGAGAGCTTACGATCATCCTTCGGCGCGTTTAGTCAATTCCCATACTATAATACAGATATGCCACCAATTGGTCGGCTCTTTCGGGCGGCGAAATACTCAGCATAGGCGTGTGAAGGAGGAAACATATAAATTGAAAACGCCATTTCATAAACAGTTTGGAAGGTCAAAAAAGGACTTCATTTATAGCGGAATTCATTTCGCTCTGATCTGACTACGTCTATTATTCGTGGCAAGAAAACTGGACTTCCCACAAAATGCAATTAAAATGGAATGGATAGCGCCAGTCCTACATCGCCGGACCTGACGCTGTCGGGTGATGATAAATTGGAGAGGAGTCAGAGACTTTGATGAATAGCAATGCTTTTCAGAAGAGTGAGAACGACAAGCTTAAAGTAGCCATCAAAGAAGAACAGCTTACCGTGGCCCCGGAAACGAGAGCCACGCTTAACGTTGGCATTTTCAATAATAACCCGTATGAAGATGACGTTGACTTGATCGTCAAAGGCGTGCCGCCAGAGTGGGTTAACATGTCTGCGTCTGTGGTCCATCTTGACCCCGGAGAAGCGAAGCTTATTACGTTCAGCGTTCGACCCTCCTCAGCCTCTGATAAGCGTGTTGTTCAATACCAGTTGGAGGTGCGGGCCGTCAGCCAGAGGAATCCCGAACATTCCGCAACTGCCCGCAGCGCTCTAACCGTGGCTGCCTACCAATCGAAAGGACGGATTGGGGTCATGCTGGGCTCGGTCCATTTTTCTGTGAGCCCGGGTTCAATCACTGATATCCCCATCCTTTTGCAAAACCGTGGAGACGAAGCTGACACGTTTCGCTTGAATGTCCGCGGCCTTCCAGAAGGCTGGATATTAACCAACTCAACATTGACCAACCTGTCGCCCAATGAAAGCCTGGAGATCCAGCTTACCTTACGAGTGCCTCGTTCTCCTCAAGCCGCGGCCGGACGAAACCCCTTTACGATCCAGTTTACCAGCGAGTTATTTCCTACTCAAACCACAGACGTGGACTGTATCCTCACGATCGGGTCTTTCTTACAATTCTCTGCTTCTTTGGAACCAGGCACGCTCGAAGCCGGTCAATTTGGAAAGGTGGTCATCGACAATGAAGGAAACACTGCTGATTCCTACAGCTTGAGTTTTCAAAGCCCAGCCAATGAATTGATCTTCGAAAAAGCGATCCAGGTCGCGACGCCGGGTCCCCAACCGGGTACGCAGCAACTTCAAACAGCTTTGGTAGAAATCCCAGCCGGGGAGAGGTTGCAGGTGCGGGCCGGAGAGCGCGGGACCTATTCGTTTCGTACCAGGCTGCGATCACGCCCAATCATTGGCAACGAGCAGACTTACTCCTTTGCCGCTAATGTTCGATCCACATCGAATACATCGGCGGACCTCGCCGGGCAAGTCAATGAAAAAGCATGGATTCCATACTGGATAGTAGGTGCCGGCGTCGGTGGACTCTTGTTACTGTGTCTGCTGTTTCTCATCCCTCTTTGGAGCAGGAATATACCGACCGCCGCCAGTGCCACTCAAACAGCCGTTTTCAATCAAACACAGACTGCCCTCGCCGCACAGGGAGATGCTGACGGCGATGGACTGACCAGCGATCGTGAGGTCGCGCTCGGCACGGATCCTCTTAAGCCAGACACAGATGGCGATAAGCTCCTGGATGGCGACGAGGTGAACACCCGTTTGACCAATCCGCTCGTCGCCGATACCGACGCTGACGGACTGCAGGATGGTGACGAAGTTCAAACGTATCAGACTGACCCACGCAATCCGGATACGGATGCCGATGGACGAGCAGATGGTCTTGAAATCGCTGGTGGAACTGATCCGCGTAATCCGGACAGCGATGGTGATGGTGTGAAGGATGGGGACGAGGTCAAATTGGGAACTGACCCGCGTAACCCGGATAGTGATGGGGATGGGTTGAAGGATGGGCAGGAGAACGAGACTTGCCCACGTCCGCGTGTCCCTGACTCGGATAATGATGGGGTTGTGGATGGCAAAGATCTGAACCCCTGTGATGGATCCAATCCCGCGTTGACTGCGACGGCAGCCGCGTTGACGGCTGGGGCTCCAACAATCACCCCGACTTTTACCCTAACGCCAACTGTAACCGTGACCCTGACTCCAACCACCACCCTGACCTCCATCCCGGCCCTGCCCAGTCTACAAGGGATTATGGTCTTTAGCTCAGACCGGGATGGCAACTCGGAAATCTACGCGGTGAACTTAGCGAATCTTTCTACAGCCCGACTGACAAGCAACACAGCCCAAGATGTGCAGCCGGCGCTCGCGCCAGATTCTGTCCAAGTGGCGTATGTGACGAATCAGGACGGAAATAACGAAATTTATCTCACTGGCGTAAATGGCGGCGTGCCAGCGAATCTCAGCAAAAACGCCGCAGACGATCAGCAGCCTACCTGGTCCCCTGACGGTAATTGGATCGCGTTCACTACCAGTCGTGATGGGAATCAGGAAATCTATATCATGCGCCGCGACGGCTCGGAAGTTCGCAACCTGACAAACAACACTGCTAACGATTTTGCCCCCACGTGGTTCTCGGTCGGTAGCCTGCTTGGCACACAGGATTGGATTGCTTT
>DATFQC010000527.1:0-7128 GCA_035264425.1 Anaerolineales bacterium | reverse complement strand
TTCATATTCTCGTGATATTTAATTCCATCGGGTCCCTGCGTTTGGAACATGGGAGCCTTATCGCAAGCGGCCAGGCAAGTGACCGCTTCAAGAGTGACAAACCCGTCGGCTGTTGTTTCACCCACCCGAATACCCAGCTTGCTGCACAATGAGTCCATAAACTGTTCCGCGCCGCGTAACGCGCAGGGCAGATCGGTACAAACCTGCATACGATACTTGCCTTCTTTTTTATCATGATACAGGGTATAGAACCCAACCAGCGCAGCGATATCGGTCTCAGTAATGCCCACGATCTTCGCCACATCCTGCATGGCGGCTTTCGTGAGATAACCTTCTTCGCGCTGCGCCAGATACAACAAGGGCATGACAGCCGAGCGTTTGTTCTCAGGCGGATACTTTGAAAGGATTAGTTTTACTTCTTCAGGATATTTTTTCTCGAGACTCATCGGTCAATATCTCCGAGCACAATGTCAACAGAGGCCAGAATGGCCACCAGGTCGGCAACAAGATGTCCTTTGACGATCTTTGGCAGCACAGATAAATTATCGAACGAAGGGGTACGCCAGTGACAACGACGCGGCTTGGCTCCGCCATCGCCTGCGAGCAATACGCCCAATTCTCCACGCGGTGATTCCACAGCCTGATAGATAGATCCATCCGGTGCCGGAAAGCCTTCGGTCCACAGCTTGAAATGATGAATCAGCGCTTCCATGCTGACGCCGAGCTCTGAGCGGGGCGGCGGGACGAATTTGCGATTGTCCGAGTGGACAGGGCCAAACGGCAGCTTGTTCAACGCCTGTTCTACGATCTTCAACGATTCGCGCATCTCCTCGATGCGGATGATATAACGGGCGTACGTGTCGCCTTCCGTATGGACCGGTACATTGAAGTCATATTGTTCATACCCCATATAAGGACGAGCTTTGCGCAGATCCCAATTGACGCCGGAGGCGCGCAGCATCGGTCCGGTCACACCATTCTGAAGGGCAAGCTCGGGAGTCAGTTTACCGATCCCTAACAATCGGTCCAGGAAGAGCGGGTTCTTCGTCAAAAGGGCTTCATATTCATCGAGGCGCTTCGGCAGAATCTTGAGAAAGTTGCGTACTGCCGCTTCGAATTCCACCGGGACATCCCGCCACACCCCACCCGGGCGGAAATAAGTTGACATCATACGCTGACCGGAGACCAATTCCTTGATGTCCAGGATCATCTCCCGTTCACGGAACGCATACAGGAACACCGACATCGCCGCCAGATCCAGCCCAAACGTGCCCACCCAGACCAGGTGCGAATTGATGCGTTCCAACTCCGTCAGGATTACGCGAAGGCCTTGTGCCCGTTCGGGTACATCGAGATCCACCAGTTTTTCAACGGCCATGCAGTACACCAGGTTGTTGCCTAAATTATTCATGTAATCCAGGCGGTCGCTCATGACTTCGGCTTTCAGATATGTCTTGGCCTCGATGTTCTTCTCGATGCCTGTGTGCAGGTAACCGATATCAGAGATGGCATTGACAATCGTCTCGCCGTCGAGCTCGAGCAACAGACGCAGCACCCCATGCGTGGAGGGATGCTGAGGCCCCATATTCAACAGCATCGTTTCGCCAGTTAAAGCGCGTTCTGAAACCAGATGCTTAAACTGATCGATATTGACACTAATTTCTTCAAGCTGAGACATATTTATTCCTTTGCGTAAGGCTTACGCAAATTAATTTCATCAATATTGAACGTAAACTGTACTTCTTCATAACCGAGCGGAAAATCCTTGCGAAGGGGATGCTTATCTTCCCAACCTTCCGGCAATAAAAGAATTCGAAGATCGGGATGTCCGTCAGGAATAATTCCAAACATATCCCTGAGTTCGCGCTCGCGCCAGTTCGCTATTTCATACACACCGGTCACGGTCGGGATATGAGGTTCACCATCTTCGAGAGGGACTCTCAACTGCAAGGTAAGGTTTCTGGCCAGCGATGAGAGTTGGTAGATGACTTGAAAACGAGGGGATACCTGAGGCCAGTAATCGATCGCCGTCATCGCCGAAAGCAGTTCGAAATCATACTTATCGCGCAGGAGAGTCAGTGCCTCCACGATGTTTTCCGCTTTCAGGAACACATGCGCTTCGCCTCTGAACTCTTCGAGGGTCACGTTAAATTTTTCCTGCAAAGCCTGAACGATTGTTTCGAGTTTTTTATCCATAGGTACAACCCTGTCATTGCGAGTATAGCGCTTTACAGTCCGAAGCAATCTCCAAGGAATGACTTGCAGCCTGAAATTGAGATTGCTTCCTGGAAACTCACAATCACACTATTTCACCGGCTCAACCTTAAACTTCTCGCCTTTAACCTTTTCATATAGTGTCACAACGCCGTGGATCAGCGCCTCAGGACGCGGCGGGCAGCCCGCCACATAGACATCTACTGGCACAACTTCATCCACACCCTGCATAAGGGCATAGTTATTGAATACACCGCTGCAGGAGGCACAGTCGCCCATGGCAATTACCCACTTGGGTTCGGGCATCTGATCATATAAACGACGAAGGACTGGAGCCATCTTACGGGAAAGACGCCCAGCCACGATCATAAGGTCAGACTGGCGCGGGCTGGCGCGCATGAGCTCCATTCCGAAGCGGCTCATATCAAAATGAGCAGCCTGTGCAGACATCATCTCGATGGCACAACAAGCCAAACCAAACAACATCGGCCACATCGCGTTCGTACGCGACCAATTGACAACATTCTCAAGGGTGGTTGTCACCACGCCCATATTACCCATTTTTTGCTCTATTCCCATTCGAGCGCTCCTTTCTTCCAGGCATACACATAGCCTACTAATAATATAATGATAAAAATGATCATCTCAACCAGTCCAAAGATACCCAACTGGCGAAACACAATCGCCCAGGGCAGGAAAAAAACCACTTCGATGTCAAATAAGATGAAAAGGACTGCGATGAGATAGAAGCGGACCGGCATGCGGCGCATCCCTTCGCCGTACGGATTCATGCCAGATTCATAAGGCATCGCTTTTGCTGCCGAAGGTTTTCTTGGTCCGAATAAAGTCCCCAGCCCAATGGCGATCAACGCAACCATAATCGACAACACAACCATCAATGCGATTGCTACATAAGCAAGCATGCTGACACCTCAAAACGCCCACAAATGGACGGTATTTGTGCTCATTTGCACGTTCGGCGAAGTATAACATAACAGACTTGTAAGGGCTAGAGAAAGTGTCACTTTTCACAAAACTGATGATAATAGTCTGATTAGAGAAATAGCCGCGTAAAAAACAGGTCACGCTGCGAGCGTGACCTGTCATATTTATGCCAAATAATCTCTCAGCTGCCGGCTGCGTGAGGGATGCCGCAGCTTCCTCAACGCCTTGGCTTCGATCTGACGGATGCGTTCGCGCGTTACGTCAAAGTAACGGCTGACTTCTTCAAGGGTGTGATCCTTGCCATCCTTCAAGCCAAAGCGTAACTCCAGTACTTCACGCTCACGGTCAGAAAGAGAGGTAAGGGCCTGCTGCACCTGTTCTCGCAGCATCTGACGCGCAGCGGCTTCAATCGGAGAAGGCGAGTCTTCATCCTCCAGGAATTCGGCCAACGAACTGGACTCTTCATCGCCGACCGGCCCATCGATCGAGACTGGTTCTTCGGCAGAACGGAGGACGCGGTCAATTTTCTGAGTGGCAATATCCAGCCTGTGCTGTAGATCGGACGGGAGAGGTTTTTCTTCAGAATGCGCCCGCAGGATCGCCTGGACATCCGAAGCAGGCAGATAACCAACTTCAAGTGCCAGTTCCTCGGTCGTTGGATCGCGTCCCAGTTCCTGAATCAGAGTCCGTTGTGTGCGCAAAATGCGGGTGATGGATTCAAATAAATGCACAGGGATTCGGATCGTCCGTGCCTGTTCGGCAATGGATCGATTAATGGATTGCCGAATCCACCAGGTGGCATAGGTGCTGAACTTAAAGCCGCGCCGCGGATCGAATTTCCCCACCGCCCGCAGGAGGCCCATATTCCCTTCCTGGATCAGATCCAGGAAATTGATGCCGCGCCCAAGGTAGCGCTTGGCAACGCTGACTACCAGTCGCGTGTTAGCAAGGAGCAAGGATTGATTCGCTTCCACTGCGCGCACCTGAACCGCGTCAATTTCCTCCAGTAAACTTTCATCGGAGGGCAGGTTGCGATACAGAGAACGCTGATTCGGCAGGCGCTGATTCTGGTTGAGATGCTTTAGCAGCCACTCCGCATACTTCAATGGGAACAGGTAGAGACTGAGGAAGACACTGTAGACATTCCTGACAAGATTATCCCAGAGTTGATCAACGCCCCAGTGCCCATTATCCAGATAGGCACGCAGGTAGGAGGGTGCATCTGATTTCCAGCCTGCATGTAACGCCTGGGCTTCTGTAAGAATGAGGCCCAGATCGGGCAATTCATAATGAAGACGTTCCGCATCTTCCAGGAGGCGTTCCCAGGCGGTATACATCTCGTCCAGGATGGCATGATAGATCGAACATTCAAATGAAAGTTCCTTGGTCAGTGGACGCCGGCGCAACATGATTACAAAACGACTGGCTTCGATGATCGTTGCGAGCCTAAACTCACTATCGGAATCAAGGAGCTTAACCTGGCCAATCTCACGCAAATAGATCCGCACGGGATCTTCAGATAATTCCGCCGCCACTTCAGGATTTTTTATATCAATGACATCATCTTCGATAAATTCATTTTCCTGCTGGGCAAGTATAGTGATATCGGGGTCAGCCACTTCATCCCCCATGAGCACCAGTTCCCTCAAACGATTCTCCTCTGCCAACTGGCCGTTCGAATTCTCCAGACGTGGTTCCTTCCACGACATGTTTTTTGCGCGGGGCAAAGGTTCTTCGACTTTGGTCTTGCGCTTTTCTTTTTGTGATGATCTCTTTTTGACAGTCATATGCCCTTCCTTACCAGACGACATCACAGGTGAATTGTTACGTATAAAATTTGTCACTCCTGACAAAACACTTGCCAGGGCTATTGTAATCGTTTTGACGACATTTTCCGATAAGCCTGGTCTAAATTATGCAATAACCTTGTCTGCTTTAACACCAGATCCTGGTAGGAAGCCGCGCGCAAATCTCCCACCTGTTGGGCTTCCTCCTGTAAATATCGCAACTGATTCAGGTTTTCACCGGCGGCCACCCGCCGCAATTTGATGACTCCCCGCAGCAACTCTTCAAGCAGTTTCTCTTCCATGCGCTCGAATTTTTCAGTTTGTAAGTCCAATTCCTGTAGAAGACTTTGCATGGAAGCCGGCACCGCATCCACCACAAATTCATGATGCTCGGTGTTATCCTGCTCGACCGCTTCACGGATCAGACCAAACATCATTTGATGGTCTGTATATTCAAAATCCTGGACAGCCAGCTTGATCAGTCCATTCTCCTCCAACAATCTGTCGAGGCGGTACATTAATTCAGGCTTTTTATATAACACCGCGATGATATAGGCTTCAACCTTTTTGCTGGACGAGACGGTCACTGCAGCGTTGGGCTTTTCGGGAGCCTGCTTCTGTTGGGAAGGTTGCATCCCTCTTGGGCGCTTCACTCGCGAGGCCTGTGCCTGCGTGCCGGTCAACGCGCTTTCATCTACCCTCAGCATGCGCGCCAACTGCTGGCGATAGGTATCACGCTCCAACGCATTCGGCAAATCCTCGATTAAGGGCAGTACCTGCGCCGCGATCTGATTCTTGACCTTGGGATCAATAATATTTTGTCCCGTGGCGAGCGTCTCCATCACATAAGTGACGATCGGCTTCGCCTTCTCGATCAGGCGCGCCCATTCTTCTTTATTGCGTGCCACAATTTCATCGGGATCCAATTCATCCGGAATCGCGGCCACACGCAGATCGGCCTGTAAGCGCGCTTCCTCGCGCAGCAGCCCGCGCGCATCAAAGCCCAGTTCGCCCTCTCGGTCCATGGCCTGACGGGCCGCGTCCAGACCGCGCAACACGGCTTTTTGCCCGGCCGCATCCGGGTCGAGCGCCAGCACGATCCGGCGCGTAAAACGTTTGAGCAGGCGCAGCTGATGTTCGGTGAGTGCCGTGCCCATCGGCGAGACAACATTGTCATAGCCCGCCTGGTGCAAGGCAATGACATCCAGATAACCTTCCACGATCACAGCCTGATCAACGGTCCGGATGGGTTTGCGCGCCCGGTCCAGACCGTAAAGCAAATGTCCCTTGGAAAAGACAGGCGTTTCGGGGGAGTTGAGAAATTTAGGAACGTCGTTCGGGTCAACAATCCGTGCCCCAAAGCCAGCCATAAGTCCATTTTCATCCCGGATGGGAATCATGAGCCGGTTCCGGAAGCGGTCGTAAAACCCACCACTATCACGAGGTGAGATCAAGCCTGCCTCGGCCAAATCCTGCTCTGAATAACCGCGGTGGGTGAAATGGGCAAACGCTGCATCCCAGGCGCTCGGCGCATATCCCAGGCCAAAGGTCTCGATGGAAACGTCTGTCAGTCCACGCTTTTGGTGCAGATAGTTCAATAGCTCCCTGTTTGCCATTAGGTGGCTACGGTAAAAGATAATCGCATCTTCGAGCAGGATATGGAGTCGGTCGTGAACTTCCTTCTGTTCTGGTGTTTGCTTGGTAAACGTTGGGACTTGTACACCGGCCCGCGCCGCAAGTTTATCGAGCGCTTCCTTGAAGTCAATGTTTTCACGCTTCATCACAAACTTGAAGACATCCCCGCCCTCGTTGCATTGACCGAAGCAGCGCCAGGTGCCGGAATCAGGCCAGATCACAAACGAGGGCGTATGCTTATTTTCGTGGAAAGGACAAAAGCCAGTGTAGTTCCTGCCAGCATGGCGCAGTTTGACACCGGCCTCTGAGGCAAGATCCACAATATCTACTTTGGATTTAATTTCATCAATGATGGACATTCCAGAGATTATAGACTCGATTGAATGGAATGGCAAATCAACAGAATGCGCACCCTGGTAGAAGAATCAGAATTTTGAATATAAGTATTATGGAATACAAGGATGGAGAGGCATAAAACAAATTATCCCCTCGTTATCCCACTTAACGGACTCTGGGACACTTAGAGCGGCAATGCGCTCTTCATCGT
>DATFQC010000526.1:0-3600 GCA_035264425.1 Anaerolineales bacterium | reverse complement strand
CCCTCACAGACGAACAAATTCCAGGGAAGGTGAACAGCCTGTGAAACGGCTTCCGCTTCCGGGTTAGGGGAGCGGAGAAGCGGGCAGGCCGGAACTCCAAACGGACGGTTGAAGCGACCCGCATCCAGTAAGGCGCGTCCGATCATGATTTGCGCATGTTGCTCATCCGGGATTCCTGCCCAAAGAGGCATGAAAAGCGTGTGGTCTTCAGTAGTGAAATCCAGGCTGCTGACAATCACTGTGTCTTCGTCGCTTAAACCCCGTACGGAAATCTTCGCGATCTTTGAATACACATTTTGAGTGGTAAATATGGATCCCCGGTTGTGCCATTGATAATCGCCACTTTTGATAATTTCATCGGCCGGCTTGGTTGCCAGTTGATGAATACGGATCTCGGGACGCTTTGCCGCAGGGCTTTGAGTCTGTACCTCGATCAACAAACGGATGGGCTGCTCGAACTTCATCTTCAGCAAAGCAACACCGGAGCCTTTTTGGTTCAACAACACTTTGCCCGAGAGACTTAATCCTGTCGCGCGATCGCGGTAATGATATAAACCTGTGCGCGGCTGCCACGTCGACTCGATGGAGGCTCGTAATTTCGCAGCCTGTTCATGCAGCAAAATCAAGGCATCGTGCCGTTCAAGCTGCTCCGCGATTTTGATGAGCGATGCCGCTTCCTGGTATAACATCGCTTCCAGGGCGGGGCTATGGACCTGTGTAATGTTCACCCCCAATGACCATTCATGCCACGCATCGAAGAGCGGATTATCATCAAAGCCCGTTTGCAGGATATGCTTCCATTGTGGCAGCCCATCGCGGTCTTCATCATATTCCGGGGAAAACCATGACCAGAAAAAATTTAGAAGTTTGGGAAAGACTTCGTCGAGAAATTTCCGATCTTCTGCCCTTTCATAAAGTTTCCAGGTCAGACCTGCCAGGAGGGGCGCCGCGTTATAACGCCCGCGTTGACCGGCTAAGCCAGGTTTTCCATCGATAAAACCACCCTCTGTTTGTATGGCAAGGAAGTTTTCCAGCAAATCCTGTGCAGCTTCGGAAGCCGGCAACACACTGGAAAGATAATAGGCATCGAACGGAGTTTGTCCATTCCAGGAGACCGGATAATCGGTGCCGTCACCCTTGGACGAATAACCGTGATCCGGGCCGCGTGCCCAGACATTGGATGGACAAGGCAAATGCTTATCTGGAGGAAAGAATAATCCGAACGCCGCACTTTGACTGAACGCGAAGGCGGCATCCCAATCTTTGTCGCCGGTGTGAATGTCAATGGTCTGGCCGGAGTTAAGCAATTCCAGCCGGGCACGTTCTGCCTCCCAGGGACGAGCCGAGGTCTGCCGCGCCAGGTCAAACGAGGACTGCAATGCGTTGGTGGCGGCTTGCGCCCAGGTGAGAGTACGCGTGGCGCCCGGGCCCAGGTCAAGATCCAGAAAGAGCGAGGGATGAGGCCCGGAACCAGGTGCCGGGCCGCCCGTCAAAAAGAGGACCGGGAAGAGTCCGCCCGATTGTCCTGCCAGCACATTTACCATCTGCATCTGGGTCGCAGTCATACCCTGGCCTTGAATCGGAGTGAGAACTGAGCAGACCTCCAGGCGGATTTTGCGAGTAGTATTGGTCTTATTGGAAATGGTGACGCGACAACTTACCGCATTGGATTGTGGAACCCAATATTCAGTTGAAACGTCTATATTCTTGAGAGGAGAGCAATCGAGAATGAGAAAATTTGGATAAAAACGACGGATGACCGGCGGCAGGGCAAAAGCAGAGGGATCGCTGATACTTTTTCCATTTTCGCTGAAACGCAGGAAAAGACGCATTGCTTTTGCACGAAGTCCGTAGGTAGTCTGGAGCGAAAGCGCGGGAGGTTCTCCACCGCCCACAACGAGTTCCCAGCTGTGATCGTTGAGGTAGTCCGGAATGGAGAGGCGCGAATCTGCCGCAAGAGTGAGACAAAGCGGGTCTCCAGGAGCAAGTGACCAATCACGCATAGGTGTATTGTATAAGGAGATGGTCAAGAGGTCAAAGGGTATAATTTAGTCTCTAAACCACCGAGATTGGAGACTAACCATGGGCCTCTATTTTGAAGAATTCAGCGTCGGACAAAAAGTCATTACAGAGAAGCGAAGCATTACTGAAAATGACATTATGACCTTCGCGGCATTATCCGGCGATAACAACCGCATCCACACCGACTCTGAGTTCAGCAAGACCACCCTGTTTGGCAGGCAGGTCGCACATGGGCTTCTGGGGTTGGCCATTGCTTCAGGATTGGCCTGGCAGACCGGCATTCTGGATGGCACCGTGATCGCGTTTCGAGAAGTGAATGAATGGAAGTTTGTGAAACCTGTGTTTATTGGCGATACTTTATATGTAAATTTGGATGTCAAGGAAACAAAAGCTCTGCCGCGTATTGGTGGAGGCTCTGTGACCATAGTATTGGAAGTGAAAAATCAAAAGGAAGAGGTTTGTCACCGCGGTCTGTGGACTGTACTGATGATGAGCAAACCAAAATAAACCCTACTATGAGACCCTAAAGGCGGCACGTGGCGCCATGGCGACATCTTTCTGGTATATGAAATCCTTGAATGCGCAAAGCGCTGTACTTGCCACATTTGGTAATTATTAAGGAGACCTTTAGAGTCTACTCGTAAATTTGGTGATGTTTATGACTAATGAAGAAGAGAAAAGAAGAGAAGAAGAGAATAAACGATTTTTAAAAAGGCTGATTGATTCAGAGGCAGAAACCCGAGCTGACCTTCCGGTGGAACCAAAGGACGAGGAACCCGCCGATTCTACGGCTACAACACAGGCCAGTCCCGCGCACCGCACGTCGACCCCGCCACTCAACATCCCCCTGGATAAAGATAATATGCCTTTGCCGCGCCGCGTCGATGAACTCGACATGGACGGCACGCGTGTCTCACCGGTGGCGTATGAGCCGCCCAGTCGTACAAGGAATGTACAAACGCGTCTCGCGCCGCCGACCATCGTGCCGCCAGTCCAACCCCCTGTAGTAGTGAGAACAACCTCTTTTGACTGGAGGAGCGGCTGGGGAGGCTGTCTGATACGCGGCTTTCTCGTCGCCTTGTTTGGTGTGGTTGTTGCACTGATCATCGGCGCCTCCGGATTGTTGTTTTCGTATTACTCGATTGCGCGCACCCTGCCCAGTGTGGAGGATCTTCAAAACCGTGCCTCGCAATTCGAGACGACGCGGATTCTGGACCGCAACGGGAATCCACTTTATGAAATCCTTGATCCCAACGCGGGCCGTCGCACCTATGTGACACTCGATAAAATTTCCCCAGTTCTTGTTGCCGCGACGATCGCCACCGAGGACAAGGACTTTTACGAGCACCCGGGCTTTGATATGCCCGCGATCGTCCGCGCCTTGTGGGAAAACTACCGCACTGGCGGGCAGGGCGGTGGAGCCTCGACTATTACCCAGCAGCTGGCGCGTGCCTTATTGCTATCGCCTGAAGAGCGCGCCCAACGGACGTATTCACGTAAAGCGCGTGAGATCATCCTGGCGGCTGAAATCACGCGTCGCTATTCCAAGGATGATATCCTCGAACTCTATCTCAACGA
>DATFQC010000525.1:0-4581 GCA_035264425.1 Anaerolineales bacterium | reverse complement strand
AAGAGTTATTGACGAAGAGGGAGTCGCTCTCCATGTAGAGGTCACTCAATGGCACAAGTACAGGCTGGATTGGCGCGAGGAGCGAGTCTCTTTTGAAGTAGATAACGTTCAAGTGTTTGAATCAAACGTGAGTCCAAATCCGCCGCTGGGACTGGTCATATGGATTGATAATCAATATGCTGCCTTCACGCCCGAAGGAAAAATCGGGTTCGGGGTTTTGGAAAACCTCGAACCCGTGTGGTTGGAAATCAAGGATATTGAGTTGGCATAGGAGCGACCCAGCATACTTAATTCAATAATTACTGCTCCTTAATCAAGGGGTCGCTCTTACTCACAGATTACATTGGGGGCCAATAACGAGCAATTAGGTTGGCCGTGAATGGGACGACATGCAGCAGGGTGTCAACAATCAGGCCAAGGATCAGCCAGCCGCCGAATTGACGATTGTGGAAAAATGTAACCGCCGAAAACCAGGTTGGCCAGGCGGGATATCCCTGAGGCGGCTGCTTGGGGCGTGGATTATTGAGCAATCGGATTGCACTCAGCGCGTGCCTGAACGCCAGAAAAACAATCAGCATAATGGGCGTGAAATAGTGGGGTATGAAAACCAGATAGGCAATCACCGCGTAAATGAGAATCAGCGCGGCTTGATCCACACGTCGTGCAAATGCCTCCCCCACCCGCACAGGGAACGTGCCAACTCCTCTGGCTTTGTCATCATCATGTTTGTCAATGTGCTTGCCAATATTAATGCTGGCAACACCCAGTCCATAAGGAATACCCGCCAGGACAACATTCCAGAAATTGCTTGTATCTCCACCTTTGATGAGGGCCATAACGAGGTATACGCCGCCAATCATGATGGGTCCCCAGATCAGAAAAATAGCAAGCTCCCCAAGTCCCCAATATTTGAATGGATAGGTATACGCGAGCAGCACAATTGCGCCAAATACAAACAAGCCGATCACTGCTGGATTGAAATTCGTGCTAAACAAGGCATAGATACCGGCCAGCGTTGCCAGGACGCCACTGACCAGGAACCAGCGGATCTGCTGCGGCTTGGTGAAGAAACCCTGCGCCAGCGGATGCACTCCGTATTGTGTGCGGAAGTAATTATCCTTATCCAGTCCACGGGAGTAATCGGTATAGTCGTTCAGGATGTTGTTTGTACCGTGCGCAATGAACAAGCCGAGAGTGAGGATTAGGAAGGGAATCCATGAAAAATTTCCGTCGCGCCAGGCCAGCAATCCTGCGATCACGCAGGAATAAACGGTGACTAGCGTGACAGCTGACCGGGTAGCAATTAACCATTTGGAGACGACATCAAGCGATTCCCACTCTTTTTTGTCATCCATCTTAATAAGCTGCCATGAGGCTTTACGCCACATTGGAAAATTAATGTGCATTTTTCTCTCCTCGATCGATAAAAAGAACTTTCAAAATTTGGATGTTAGGATTATACTATCATTTGTGAAATCGGATACAATTGGTCAAGTATCTGTTCGAATTGTTGTGACCCATTTAGAACATCGGAGAGAGTTTCACATGGCTGAAAACAAGCAAGAATATATTTCCGCGCTTCGTCATAGTTTCTAAATGCCGATCTTTGATATGATTCAAAGACACATCCAGGATGTAAAAAGGATAGCTTCCTAGTACATTTCCAGTTCGCATTCTTCGGAGTAACAAATGACAAAGTTAAGTTATAGCACATTTGGTTTAACAAAATTGGATTTTTTGGATGCGATTGACGCGGTCGATAAGGCGGGATACCCAGGAATAGAACTTTCATTTCATCGGGATCAATTTAATCCATTTGAAATAACTGACGAGGATCTCACAACGATAAAAAAACGCTTTGAAACGACCCGGGTCAGACCCGCATGCGTCGCAACTGCCTCTCATTTTTTCACCCCTTCCCGCCCCCACGAACCTTCGCTGATGTGCATTGAAACCGCCGGAAGAAAGCGCCGGATCAATCTGGTTAAAAGGGGAATTGAGGTAGCCAGAAAGCTGGGCGTTTCACTCGTCACGTTTGGAAGCGGTTTTATCCGGGATGAACATGTGATAAATCCATCCATAGATCCAAATGAATTGCTGGTTGACAGCATCCACCAGTGTTTGAAGGAGATCAGGTCAGATGAAGATATCACCCTGTTGATCGAGCCGGAGCCTGGAATGTTCATTGAAACACTGGACCAGGGCATTCATCTGGTCAACGAAGTTAATTCCTCTCAATTCAAATTACATCTGGATCTATGCCACAATTATTGTTCCGAAAAAGATTATATTGGCGCTCTCGCTTTGGCCGCACCTCATGCCAGGTATTTGCATGTTTCGGATGCCAGGGATGGCTATAACTTGAAAATCATCAGGATGTCTGAAAATCTCGAAATCAACCTAGACTTTGCCGCTTATTTGGTGTATTTTCCTGACACAGCCGACTTTCTATTGCTAGATCCATGTCATCCCATTTATTTTTATGACGAAAAACCCAGCCCAGAACGAAAGAAAAAAGCTACTGAGCTAGCAGATGGCGTAAAAATTACTGCAGCGGTTGAGTATATAGATTACAACAGCCTGTACGCCGGTTCCACCCAATTTGATGACGAGATATTCACCTATTTAATTTCGGTGCCAGGCTTGAGCTTTGATGTTTTGGAACGGGCACGACCGATCATCGTTTATTTACGCAGTACGAAAGATTCGGCAGACAAATTATTCATGGATAAGATGGTGGCCAATACGATCACAGGCATTGTCCATTTTCATGAGATCCCCGGTGAAGGAACGCTGGATTTTGAGGCAAGTTTCAAGGCATTAAAGGATAATGGCTTCACAGGCTATGCATCGGTTGAGCTGTATCACCACGTGGCTTCGTGGGAAAAGGCCCTGACTGACAGTTTCAAACACCTGTCGCAATATACAGATGTAAATTTATGAAATGCAGGAGGTAACTATGCTAGGTCTTGAGCACCTGGGCTGGGAAGCCCACACGATTGGCGAACTTGATCATCAAAAATTGAAGGCACCGCATGTAAAGCTGCGTGCCCTTACCATGGGAGAGCACGGTGATGGCGTTTTCTCAGTGGATTTGCGCATCAATCAGCCGAACACTAAATATCTATCGACCACTGAACTACATTCGTTCGAGCATTTTTTACTTGCTGGTTTTAGAAAGTACATGCCGCAAAACTTTATATCTGTGGCTCCGATGGGATGCCAAACGGGTTTTTACCTGATCTTGTTAAATGAAGGTAATGCACAAAAGATCTGTGATGTCTATCAGACGATCCTGAATGATATTTTAGCGGCTACGGAAGTACCATACGCCAACATCAGGGAATGCGGTCATTTCGAAAACCATAACCTTGAACTGGCGAAAGATCTGGCAGGAAAATTACTGGAGTTAAAATCCGAATGGCGAAAGGTCATATGACGAACGAAACGAAAAGTTGGCAGGTCGTACATCAACGGATTATTGACTACGAGGTTGTGAACTGCCAGAATATTTTCCATCCGCAAAATGAATCACTGTTATCCAACGGTAAAAAGGCCAACACTCGCAGGTTTGTCATCGTGGACGCAAATGTTGAGAAGTATTTTTCGAAAGCAATACGAGAATATTTCAACTATCATAAGATCGATGCAAAGATATTGGTTTTTCCATCCGGAGAGAAAAACAAGTCGGTGGAGAATTATCTATGGATTCTGAGTGAACTGGATAGTTTCCCGATCAATCGCAGGGATGAACCGATCATCGCCATTGGCGGTGGTGTCCTCACAGATATAGCAGGGTTTGTCGCCAGCAGTTATCGACGTGGAGTTCCGCATATAAAAGTACCGACTACCCTCATGGGATATATTGATGCTTCAGTGGGCATCAAGACCGGGATCAATTTCAACCACCACAAGAATCGGCTCGGCTCTTTCGAAGCTCCGAAAAAGGTTTTTCTAGACAGAAATTTTTTGAAAACCCTGCCTAAACGCCATATCTTAAACGGCATTTGCGAAATGATAAAATTGGCCGTCATAAAGGACAGTACGTTATTCGAATTCCTTGAGGTCCATGGCACTTCATGTATCGACACAAGGTTTCAGGATGAAACGAGTAGATTGATCTTAGACCGCTCCGTGGGCGGAATGCTTGAGGAATTACAACCTAATTTATTTGAAGAAGAACTGGCCCGTAGGGTTGATTTCGGTCATACCTTTAGTTACGGACTCGAAACCCATTCTGAAGCACAGCTACTCCACGGCGAGGCAGTATTGATCGACATTTTGATCTCTTCGATCATGGCTGGCGCCAGAACTTTAGTAACGGAACAGGAACTGAACAGGTTATTCAATCTTGTTTCCAAACTGGGCATTGAACTGAATCAGGAGTTCATCACCCCTGATCTTTTATGGAATACGCTAAGAACGTATCTATCACCGCAATGGACAGCAAAGAGTTCCACTACCGAAAGGGTTGGGCCAATGTACCTTTGTAAATGACATAAGGTTCGAGGAAATCCAGTCTGCGTGCAAAATTCTTAAGGAACGGAAAACACACTATGAGCCTATTTACGAATTCTGATA
>DATFQC010000524.1:0-2916 GCA_035264425.1 Anaerolineales bacterium | reverse complement strand
TAGCCTGAGAAAAAGCTGAATTGCTCGAGCGCCCTACGCCGCCCGCCATATTCCCCGGAGAGGGGCTGAATCACGCCCGAGAGTTCCGGGTAGAACAGGTTGAGCAGCGGACGAGCCGTCAGTTCGGTAACCCGTCCCCCGCCGCCCGCCTGGATCTTATCGCCTACCTTCAACGGGCGCCGGTAAAAACCTTTGACAAATTGAATATCCGGTCTAAGGAGCAAGGGACCGATCAATCCATATGCAAAATGCGGATGGATGTTGACGATATCTGTATCCAGCCAAATAACAATATCCCCTTTTGTGCAATACAGACTCTTCCAAAGCGCTTCACCTTTGCCGCGCCGTGACCCGTAGTGCGGCAAAACATCCTGATGGATAAAAACGGGGATATCCAGGCTACGCGCGATTTCCCTCGTCCGGTCGTCCGAATTGGAATCGATTAAGACAATCTCATCCAGTAGGGGGCAATCCAACACCAATGTTTGTTTAATGGTTTGGATGACCTTCCCGACGGTCTCCTGCTCGTTAAGGGCAGGGAGAGCCAGACTTATGGAAAGACCCCGCTCCCGCTTCAATTTAATGAGATATTCCAAATCCTGGAACTCATCGGCGTTGAATGTATTTTCGGCAAACCACTTGTCCACCAGCACCGAGATAGCGGTCTGCCCCGCTTCTTCACTCTCAGGACTAAAGCGGGGTGGCTGCCTGGTTTTCACCACGACCACACCCTTCTCGCTATTTCTCAGCATCCTCTCGGCAACAGGTCCGATGGAAGTGATCTCCTCCACCGAACGGGCACTGGCTCCCATCACCGTCAGATCAAACTGGCGCGCTGTTTCGAACAGCGCCTCCACCGAATTGTCGGTAACCACGGTTTGCTTGTTCACCTCGGGCATATTTTTCAAGACCCGCTCAAGTCCTGAAAAGGCGGCATCTTGTTTCCCAGTAGAGTTTGTCGGAACCATGTGAAGGGATGAAAGCGCGATGGGCTGGAACCGTCTCATGGATAAGGCAATGCGCAGTGCCAACTCTGCATAAGGGCCGCCGCGCAGGGGAAGCAAAACATTATTCAGGTTTTCTGCAACGTGCGAGTTGACCACGGCAATATCACAGGGTAAATGAGTCAACACTCCTTCCAAAGTTGTTTTTATGGTTTCAAACTGGCACGGATATTCCAGAACCAGGAGATCTGGTTTTTCTTTCTCAATCACTCTGACGATCTCCTCCCAGGGTTGATGGGTCGCATAGACCTCCGTTGAGCGGTAGATACGCTTCATATCCGATAGCATTCTCAGCGCCTGGCGGACTTCCTGGACAGGCACGGCGCCACTGCTCAGCGACTCTCCTTCCGGAATGTAGACCACTCCGACCAGCATAACGCCATCTTCGCCGGCAATCGCACGCGCAGCTGCGATCGCAGAGTTCTGTTCACAGCCATGGACAACCGGGACCAGTACTTTCTTGAAAAATCTATTTTTTAGTGAGGTCTTCATAAAACTCCTGGTGTTCACCCCACGAGAAATGGCGCAATGTGCCGTGTGTAAATCCCTTCCCAGCTATATTGTCTGCGCACATTGGTGCGCAATCGAAAAACAGGATTGGAGGAAAGCTGATTGGCAATGATGTTTGCAATCTTTTCTGGATCATCATCGGGTGAAAAATAAGATGCATCAAAACCGCCGAGATTTCGCAACGGCGGAATATCCGAACAAAAAATCGGCAGGTTTGAAAGCGCGGCTTCCAAAATGGGAATACCGAACCCTTCCTCGCGGGAAGGCAGAAATAAGGCATCGGCAAGATGATAAAAATCCGAGACGATTTCATCAGGGATGTATTCAGAAGCTAACTCTGCAAGAAAACCCACATGATCCATTAGGGCCAGCTCCTTACGCAAGGCAATCAGCTTCTCAAAATAATTGACGTTGGCGGGGTTATGGGGCCCCAGGGGTCCAGTGATTACCAGTTTTGTATCGGGAAAATATCCCAGCAAATGGGCACAGACCTGCAATGCCAACTCGATATTTTTTCTCGGCGTAATGCGAACCGGGAGAAGTAGCAATGGAGCGGCCTGACGTAAATCCAATTGTTTTATAAATTCACGCGTTGGCTTTTCGAGTTTATGGAAAGTAGCGACATCGATTCCATTCGGAATGACGTCGATCGTATCCTTGTCGATCCGAAACAAGTCCGCTAGTTCACGCTGACGCATGTCAGAGATCGTAATCTGCTTTACCGCTGGCCAGGCCTGCCGGAGCAAATCCCAGGGGTAACCATCATGCAGTTCCGCGCGATAGCGAGGGGTCGTCCATGCCAGATCATGGTGCCATAAAATGATCTGTAAACCACGAGGATTAACGAGCTTTCGTACCGCCGCGGTCAGGGCGAGATTTTTATTTAGCGAACAAACATTGTGAGCAAAAAGAACATCCACATCCTCCAACACCTCACGAAGATCCGCGGTCAGTGCCTCAACCGCCTCAGCAAATCCGATAGGAACGCGCCCCTCATCCAAATCAGACTTGAGCGCAAGGACATTCGGGTGACGTGAGTCCGCCAACGGCAGATGAACAAAAGAGATGCGCGGGTCAACCTGTTGGCCGCGTCCCGCAATAATTTGCACCTGATGACCAGCCTCTGCCATCAGACGCGCGTGATGACCCAATACACTTTCCACGCCGCCCACGATGGGAGGCGCTGAATAATGCAGGAGAGCAACCTTGCTCATTGACCTTTTTCCCGGGCCGCCTGGATCGCCAAATCAATGAACACGGCTGAAGACCAGCCGAACATCGAGGCAGCATTTGGAGGGTTCTCGCCCGTGACAGGATGATAGTATTCATAAATATCATTTCGACAGCAGATCAAATCCAATGTGCGGCTGCGCAACTCACGAGCCAGATCAGGGTAGCCAGA
>DATFQC010000523.1:0-7015 GCA_035264425.1 Anaerolineales bacterium | reverse complement strand
GTTGAGCGATGATGTGTTTACCTGGGGTGAGAAAGGTTTCTCATTCTATTCGAGCTATCCGGTGGATGGTCAGTACGCGGTTGGAATTGTGGCCTATGACTTCGACAACAATCAGGTGGCAAATTTCGAATTTATTAACTACACGCGCTAATTTCGCTAACGCCGGATTGGACCGGTGGTACGAGCAGAACAAGGTAAGCCTCCCCAGTTTTAAACATGACTGGGGAGGCTTTTGTCTGACAGCTTCGGCAGTGATGGATGCTTACGGGTGGAATCAGTTTCGTCCCCATCGCAACGCAGACGAAATGCTTGTCGTTAAACAGCCTAGGAGGCAGACATGATTAAAAACCTTATTTTGCTCGCGCGATTGCTTGTCCTTGTGACACTGCTGTCTGGATTGGCAGCGTGTGCCCCAGGCTCCGGTGTGGAAGTCAATGTACCGAGCACCACATTTGTACTGACTACACCTGGAGCAAACCCCGAACAAGACAAGCCGGATGCAGCTGGTCATCTGGCTGGTGCTGCGCAGGGACTCTGGCATGGACTCATCGCCCCAGTGACCTTAATTGGTTCGTTTTTCAACCCGGCTATGCAGATGTATGAAGTGCATAACAATGGGAGAGAGTACAACCTGGGCTATTTGTTCGGAGTAGCACTGGTGTTTCTCATTCTGGGTCTCATCGGGGGCCGCTGGCGATAGCTGTTGACGTGTGAGAAGCCTCCGGTTGATGTCAAAGTTTCAGCCAGAGGCTTCTGTGATATTTATTACCTATAGAAACTGTTATATAAATGTGAATTCATTTCTTCGCCGGGGATAACTGTACTCGCGCCTAATTCCAGATCAATGAGCTGGCTGAGGCTGATTTATTGTATAATGAATTCAACCCATTAAGTTTATAGAACAATTTATGATAGGTCCACGCAGCGGCTGTGGACAAGCGCTTTCTTGCCCCAACAAAGACTAACGATATTTAGCTAGCTCTGGAGGTAGAGATGAAAAGACTTCTTGTTTCAAGCTTATTTGTGATATCGCTTGTCCTGATGGTTAGCTGTGCTCCCACCGTACAAGTCACTACTCCGACTTCCACCATGCAGCTCGCCGCGCCAGGCACAAATCCGCTGATCAATCAACCAGACCCGCAGGGACGCGTAGCCCGGGCGGGGGCTGGACTGTGGCATGGAATTATCGCTCCGGCCACCCTCATCGTCTCCTTTTTTAATTCGGATGTGCGGATGTATGAAGTCCACAATGCGGGCAGTGAATATGATTTTGGCTTCTTCGTCGGACTGGCATTGATCATTGGTCTTTTGGGTCTTTTCATACGGTTGCGACGCTAAGTACTTATGAAATTCTGGATCATTGTCGCCTCAAAGGACCATCTTCAACGTGGATTGGCCGGTGGATTTATCCAGGCCAATCATGGCAAAGCCGCGCCCTTGAAGCGGATGCAGGCAGGGGATTGGGTGATCTTTTATTCCCCGAAACTGGAATATGACAAACCTGAAAAACTTCAATGTTTTACTGCTATTGGCAAAGTCGCTGACGAAAATATTTACCAAGCTGATATGGGCGGCGGATTTATTCCTTTTCGCCGTAATGTGACTTTCG
Source organism: Anaerolineales bacterium (assembly GCA_035264425.1). GTDB lineage: Bacteria > Chloroflexota > Anaerolineae > Anaerolineales > Villigracilaceae > Defluviilinea. The sequence goes on along the minus strand of DATFQC010000523.1, from coordinate 5,406 downwards.
TGCCCGCGCAGGATACTTCAATTCTCCCATTGATCGACGAATTAACCTTTATCAAGGATAAGACGCATTGGGGCGCACCATTTCGATTTGGGACGCTGCAAATCCCTGAGCAGGATTTCCGCTTGCTCGCGAGCAAGATGGTGGGAGACAAAAATCTTTTTGAAGATATAGATTAATTGCAGTGTTATTCTCAGAGGCAACATGATTTCAAAATTGATAAAACTCTTTGTCCTTTTGCTTATCCTGCAAGTACTGCTACCCGCACAGAATGTTCTTGCCGATACGGGTCCCAAGCCCACCATGGATTTTGAGTTCAAATATGAATCGACCGAGGAGCATCCGACAATTGTTTCTGGCATTCTGTACGAGTGCCAGAAATCTGATTGCAGTGATGCTGCCTCCCTTCAGCAGCTTGGCCCACAGGGATTTCGATGTGATCCAAAGAGTTGCAGCGCGACAGCCTATGGCTTCGCTCCTTACCACAAGCTCAAGATCGAATTTTCAGACGAGGAAACTCGTCAAAGCAATATCTTTCAAACGGCTGGTTTCGATTCGAAATACACAGTGGCGGTCGGCCCGGCTGATTTGCTGGTGGAAGCGCAATTCAGTGTGGGCACTCTTCCACGTATGGCTATCATTGTTATAACTTGCATCTGTGCGCTGGTTGGGGTGGGCATGGTTGTGGGATTGATCGTTTTCCTGATTCGGCGTTCCAAAAAGAATTGATCCTCACGCTTGTTATTACAATTTTTATCGAAGGGATAATTGTCAGCGGGTATTGTATTTGGCTTCGGAAACCGCTTGAGCCCGTTCTATTGACGAGTGTGGCAGCAAACTTGATTACTCAATCCCTGCTTTGGATTGGATTGAACATCTTCTTCCAAAAATATTTCATTGTTCTCTTGGTTTCTGAAATTCTGATTTGGTTAATTGAAAGCTTTTTGTTGAGTTCCTTCCCTGGCAACAAGCTTCGTTTTAAGGATGCAATCCTCCTCGCCTTTTTGATGAACCTGGCGAGTTTTGCGTTTGGCTGGTTTTTGCCTGTTTAATCCTGTGACCTCTAGATATGGCAGAACCAGATCATTTGTCCACAACGATTAACTTGCCCACCATCCCTACTTCATGGTGTCCGCCGAGTCCGCAGGTCACATAATATTCGCCGGGCTCACTTGGAGCAGTGAACTTTGCTGTGGCGGTATGTCCTGGCAGTACTTCGAACTTCCAATAGATATTTTTCTCATCCTCCGGGCCGTATTTTTCCCCTGCATCTGTGCCAAGCTTGAAGATGATAAACATATGTGAGACAAAACCCTGGTTATCCAGGTTGAGTGTGATTTCCTTTCCGGCCGGGACTGTTAGTGTGCTGGGTGTGTAGTTGTAATCAGATAGAGTTACATTGAGCGTAGTTAACTCTTTGCTGCACGCCATCAACTGTAAAGCGATGACGGATAAAAGGAGGAAATGTCTTATCTTCATAAAGCTATTCCGGTTGAACTATTTTATTAGGGTTGCCCTAATAGTGCAATTGATATTTCCAAGAAGTCTGAAATCCTACTGCTCTTTCTCAAATCATTTGTCCATCCTGTATAATCAGCTCGATGTTCAAATTCCAGATCACCGCCAAAAACAATCGCGCCCGCACAGGGATTTTCACTACCCCGCATGGCAACCTTACTACACCCGTCTTTGCACCCGTTGGCACACAGGCAACGGTCAAGACGCTTACACCTGTCCAGGTCAAGGAAGTTGGCGCTACGCTTGTGCTGTCCAACACTTATCACCTTTACCTGCGGCCCGGTGATGATGTGATTGCAGGGCTGGGTGGTTTGCATCGCTTCATGCGCTGGCCGCACCCCATGCTTACCGATTCGGGCGGCTTTCAGGTTTTCTCGCTTGCGCAAACCCGCCAGATCGATGATGAAGGTGTGACCTTCAAGAGTCACATCGACGGCTCAACCCATCGTTTTACGCCGCAACGTTCCATTCGGATTCAGGAGAACCTCGGCGCAGATATTATCATGGCTTTCGATGAATGTTCTGATCCCAACGACTATGCCTACAGCAAGCTCGCTATGGAACGGACGCACCGTTGGGCGGAGATCTGCCTCAAAGCCAAGCGACGCGGCGACCAGGCTCTCTTCGGCATCGTCCAGGGTGGCGTTCAAGCAGACCTTCGAGCCGCTTCCGCTACATTTATCGCATCTCTCGATACGTCCGGTATTGCCATCGGTGGTCTCTCAGTGGGTGAAACCAAACAGGAGATGCACGATATGCTCGATGTGGTCACTCCGCTTCTCCCTGAGAACAAGCCGCGCTACCTGATGGGAGTTGGCACCCCCGAAGACTTGATCAACGGCGTTGCGCGTGGCATCGATATCTTTGACTGTGTATTACCAACCCGGTTAGCGCGTCACCACTCCGCCTTTGCCCCCGAGGGACGTCTTAATTTGATGAATGCGACCTTCGCCCGCGATGAACGTCCTATTGATGAGACTTGTGATTGCTACACCTGCAAGACATTCACGCGCGCCTATATCCGTCACTTAATCATCGCGAAGGAATTGCTGGCCGGAACGTTGATTTCCATTCATAATTTACGCGCGTTAATTCGATTGATGGAACAAATCAGAGTTTACATTGCAGATGGCACGTTTGAATCCCGCGTTCCCGAGTTGCTGAGCCAGTGGCATGGGAATGCGGAAAGAATAGCTAATATGGAGCGTAATGAGTAGGCACGATCCGAAATCAGGTTTATGATCAAGGTAACAAAGGTCATTATGGACAAAAAAGCATGGTTATTCCAGCCGTCGTTCTATCTGGTCATGGCTCTGTATTTTATTTTGGCCTACACTACTCTTGGATACGGGGAGAGGTGGGCTGCCAGTTTATATCCTGAAGATCATTACTTTGAAAACATTGGGGCGATATCATTATTTGTAGCCTCTGGATTGTCGTTTTACATATTTGTGCGGGCTCTGAAAACACGTGCAGTGACTGGGATGCACTGGTTGAAACTATTGGTTTATCTGGGTCTGGCGTTACTCTATTTCTTTGGCGCCGGCGAAGAAATTAGTTGGGGCCAGAGAAATTTTCATATCCAGGAGCCTGCGGGACTGGACGAAGAAAATGTCCAACATGAATTGAATATTCATGACCTCGCAATATTTGAAAATAATGAGTTGCTCAAGTCCGATACTATATTTACTATATTTTGGCTTGCGTTTGCTGTGCTGATTCCTTTTGGCAGCTTTGTCTGGAAACGATTTGGAGAGTTTGCTGAAAAGTTTACACCGATCGTTTATTGGGGCATCGGGTCATTGTTCCTGTTCAATTATTTGGGTGCGAAAATCGCTAAATCGATCTATGTTCGGGCCTATACTTTTCAAACTATAAAATTTGGCCAGGCCGTTCAGGAAATCAAGGAGAGCAACTATGAGTTGATGTTTGTCTTTCTTTCTCTTTTCGTTCTGTGGGACTTGAACCGTCTGATCAGCGAAAAATCAGGGCTGTTTTCGGATTCCAATTCATAGGGATGCTTTTTCGTAGTTGTATACAGAAAATCAAACGCCACCGTCTATTTACTCATCGTTCAGTGTTAACAAAGTATGGAGAATTAATGCTAAAACCAATTGTGATTCCCTCTCCCAACAAAAAACATAAAGCCATCCTGACCCAAATCGGTGAGATCCAGTCAGATCATGGTTACTACTCTTTATCAATCGATGGGTTCCAAAATTCTTTTGAGAACCGGGTCTTTGGGAGAGTCTGCATGTGGTCGGCAGAATCGCGTTTCCTGGCCCTTCAGGAATGGAAGGAATTCGTTGAAGGTAACCCACCTAAATACTACCTGCTATTAATCATTGATGTACTTACCAGACGGGAATGTGTCATATCAAACATCGAAGGGATAAAGGGGAATATTCTGCCGGAAGGATTTATTGGAGAAAGCTTGCTGTACACGGTGATCTATTATGGCCAATTTGGAATAACCAAGAACTTTGAAAGCAGGTTTCAATATCTGGATAATTGGCAAAATCTCAAATAGCACTGGAGAAATATGACTCTCACTCATGCATTGTTGCTAGGCATTATCCAGGGACTGACTGAATTTATCCCAGTCTCCTCCACCGCACATTTGCTCATCGGACAGGCTTTGCTCAATATCCCCTCCGGCGACAAAATATTTTCGTTCAATGTGATTATTCAACTAGGCACGGTTCTAGCCATGCTCCTTTTCTTTTGGAAAGATCTGTGGATTATCCTGCAAGCCTTCTTTTTAGGGATTTGGCATAAGAAACCCTTTGAAACGCATGACTCTTTGGTGGGATGGCTGGTCATCGTGGCAACAATTCCAGCACTGATTGTAGGCTTTCTTCTGAAAGATGTCATGGAAAAATTGTTTAACAATACGATCCTGATTGCCGCCATCCGCTTGTTGATTACTGCCGGATTACTGGGGATTGTAGAGTACTGGGGTAGTCATAAAAGAAAGCTGGAGTCGGCCTCCTGGACGGATGCAATTGTGATTGGTTCCTTTCAAGTTTTGGCGATTATCCCCGGCGCTTCACGTTCTGGCTCGACCATTGCAGGCGGCCTCCTGCGCGGCTTTGATCGCCCCTCCGCTGCACGCATGGCCTTCCTGATGTCCGCGCCCATATTGACTGCCGCAGGCGCGTACGAAGCTTTAAAGGTAATTCAGATGCCGGGTACCAGGGAGTTTCTGCCATTTCTTGCAGTTGGATTTATTACTGCCGGTATAGTAGGCTGGTTTGCCCTTCAATGGCTTATGAAATTTTTGCGTACTCACTCCATTTATTTATTTGCTGGCTATTGTGCAGTCGTGGGTGCGATCTGCCTGGCATTCAGCTTGTTATGGAAATAGATCTCTATGGATCCAAAATCGCTCCTTAAGCTGCTCGTTGAAACTGAGTCACCTTCTCATGAGAAAGTTGCGGTTGACCGCGTCGGTGCAATCATCGCGGAAGAAGCGCGCAAGCTTGGTGTTCAGGTTGAGATCATTCCGAACAAAGAAACCGGCAATCATATTCTTTGCCGATTCCCCTCTCTTCGTGAGAGTGGGTACAGCGGTGAGGGTGGTATTCTCCTGCTCGGTCATATGGATACTGTCTTCCCGCTTGGCACAATCCATAAGACACCTTTTCGCGAAGCCGATGGAAAGATCTTTGGCCCCGGTACCCTGGACATGAAAGCAGGCATTGTCAGCGCTCTTACGGCCCTTGAAGAAGCACAAAGGTCCGGGTTGCATCGCCCGGTTACTTTGTTGTGTACCTCCGATGAAGAGACCGGAAGCCTGACTTCCCGCGAGCATATTGAACGACTGGCAAAAGAGACAGCGTTAGTGCTCGTACTTGAACCTGCATTGGTAGATGGTTCCCTTAAAACCTG